>JAXDGQ010000332.1:0-3142 GCA_034664965.1 Solirubrobacteraceae bacterium
GCCCGGCTGGATGGCGGGGGGAGCGCTCGCGGATGGACGGGCCGGAGCCGACGCAAGCGTCGAAACGGCGGGCGAAGGGCCGGCAGATACTCCGCAGCCGGGCGAAGGCGAAGCCGAAGCCCAGCCAGAAGAAGAAGCGCCGCAGCCACCGAGCGAACCGACCCCGCAGCCGCCGAGCGAACCATCGCCCGCGGCGCCGGAAGATGGCCGCGGAGAATCCCCGGCGCCGTCCCAGAGCGACCCCGTGTCCACGCCTCCCGTGCAGTCCTCGGGCGGCGCTGTGACGCAGACGAGCGCCGCCCTGCCGCCGCCGGCAGTGCCGGCAGCTTCCGCCGCAGGCGGGTCCGATAGCTCTACGCCCAGTGGCTCGTCGCGGCCTGCTCGTGCGGAGCGCAGCATCCCGAGCGCTCCAGCCCTCCACGCGGGCTCGCACGACGGTCGCTCCTCGCGCAAGGATGCGACGGCACACAAGCATGCGTCGCCGCGCACCTCGCCGAGCGGACCGACTCCGGTGTCGAGCGAATTCTCCGGCGTGCCGATCTTCGAAGGGCTGCCGCCGGGTCTGGCGAACATCCAGGCCAGCGAGCCACCCCCGTACCTCGTTCCGATCTACAAGGCCGCCGGCCGCCGCTACCACGTCCCTTGGCGCGTGCTGGCGGCGATCAACGAGGTCGAGACCGACTACGGCCAGAATCTGTCGGTCTCATCGGCTGGAGCCCTCGGGTGGATGCAGTTCATGCCCGCCACCTGGCAGGAGTGGGGGGTCGACGCCGACAAGGACGGCCACGCGAATCCGTACTCGCCGCAGGATGCCATCTTCACGGCGGCGCGCTACCTGGATGCGAGCGGTGCTTCGCGCGACCTGGCCGGGGCCGTGTTCGCCTACAACCACGCCGATTGGTACGTAACCGAGGTCCTCCTGAAGGCGCGGATGCTCGGCGACACGGGATCCTTCGCGCCCATCGAGCGGGGCTACTCGCTTCCCCTCGATGCCCGTTACATGCAGGAACTCGGGCGAACGGACGACGGGGTCGACATCGAGACGCCGCCGGACGGCGCCCTGGTCTACTCGATGACTCCGGGCGTGGTCAGCGCCGTCGCGAGCGATCCGGCGGGCTTTGGCCCCAGCTATCCGGTCATCGAAGCAACGGCGGGCTCACTCGAAGGTCAATACGTCTACTACGGCCACGTCGCCCAGGCCCTGGTGGCACCCGGCGAGCACGTCTCGGCCGGTCAGCCGATCGCGCTCGTCGGCCACACCGGCGATGCGGCGTCGCTCGGGCATGGGCACATCGAGATCGGCTTCTCCGATGCCGGCGGCGCGCCTGTGAACCAGCACGGCGCCGAGGCTTGGACGCCCGCGGGAAGCGTCATGCGCGCCTTTATGGTCGAGCTGTCCGCGGCCTTCGGCGTACACAACGCCTAGGTCGTCGCTCGCTGGAGCAGCGGCGGCGATGCCCGACGGCAACCGGTCGGTCATGCCTTGAGGAGCGCGGGCTTGGTGCCGATATGAGCCCGTCGGCGCCGCCTGCGCCGTTAGTCGACGAATTCGACCGAGATGAAGCCGGCCAGCCAACCACGCGCGAAGACCAAGACCGCGCCTCGCCGCGGCCGCGAGACGCACGTCCGTCCGCTGCCCTCAGACCTGCGACGGCTCGAGCGCCTCTTCGACGAAGTCGATTGGCCCGATCGCCGTGCATTTCTCAAGGCCCGCAGGGCCGCGAGGAAGCGCGCCATGGAGACGTTCAATGTGACGCGTTCGGGAGATGCGACGAGGATGGCTCTGCTGGTCGCCGCCGCCGAGCTGTTCGCTGGCATGCGGACCGAGTTGACGGCCTCGCCGCAGGACGCCGCTCGCCTGGCCGGGCGGATAGAGGAGGTGCTGGGTCTGTCGCGGCTGGCTCTCGCGCGGGAGCTGCTGCGGTCCCCCGAGCTGCTCACGGTCTCTCCGGCCGCGGCCATCGACGCGCAGCTCGCCACGCTGGCCACGCTGGCGCCGCTTCGCAGCGTCTCGCTGTGGACGTTCGACGATGCCGAGCAGATTCATTGCGCGCGGCACATGGGCGAGGGCAATCCGTCGCGTGGAGCAAAGCAGCTGGCGGCTTGGATGCTGGCTGGGGGAAGCGCCGAGTCGGGCTCGCGGCGCCTGCTGCTCGGTCTTCCGGTGGGGCGATGGCGCCAACCGTTTGCCGCGCTCGTCGGCTCAGCCAGGCCCGGCATGCGCGATTCCTGCGAAGCGTTCCTGCTCGAAGCTGGGCCGATGCTCGGGGCGATTCTCGAGCGCGACGCCCTGCTCACCGGCAACGCTGCTTCCGAGCGCGCGCTGGTGGAGTCCAGCGAGCGAAAGCTCACTCGCCTGGGCTTCGATCTCCACGACGGGCCGATCCAGGACGTAGCGGTGGCTGCAGACGACCTGCGCGTCCTGCGAGACCAGCTCGAGGCGATGCTCGAGGACGCCGGCCAGCGCAAGCTCGTGCGCGAGCACGTCGATACGGTGGAATCTCAGCTCTTGTCGCTGGACGTCGACCTGCGGCGCATATCAAACGAAGTTCGCGCTGCCTCATTTCTGCTCAACCGCCCGTTCGCGAAGGCCTTGCGCGACGTGGCGCAGGCGTTCGCGGCTCGTACCAACACCGAGCCCCGTCTGCGGCTCGAGGGGGAGCTGGCGACGCTGTCGGCATCTCAGCAGATAGCCCTGCTGAACATCATCCACGAGGCGCTAGCCAACATTCGCGAGCACAGCGACGCGACGAAGATCGACATAAGCGTGTCCGCCAACGCCGAGGGTGTCGAGGCGCAGGTGATCGACAACGGTCACGGCTTCGACCTCGAGCCGACGCTGATGCGCGCAGCGCGCGAAGGACGCCTCGGGCTCGTCGCGATGCACGAGCGGGTGCGCTTGCTCGGAGGCCAGTACCGGATCGACAGCCGACCGGGCGGACCTACCGTCATCTCGGTCGCACTCGAGCGCTGGGAGCCGCTCACCCAGGAATCCCAGTCGACGCGCGCGTCGGCCTGACCGGGCCCTCCGGACGCGAATCGCGGCGGACCCGGGCGCGAGGGGCTAGGCCGTCGCCGCTGCGAGGGCGCCGGTCGAGGCGAGATCGTTCTCGAAGGCGTAGCGCACCGCTGCGCTGCGGTT
>JAXDGQ010000333.1:0-2897 GCA_034664965.1 Solirubrobacteraceae bacterium
TCCCAGCCGCGCGTTGTTCGTCTGAGCGGACGCACGTTCCCGTCATGCAAATGCGCATGTGCGTGAAGTGCGTCCCGTGTGCGCGTACCGGCGTGTATATACGACCGCTATCGCTGCGTGCGACCGCTATATCGCTGCGCGGGCGTGTATATACGATCGCTACCGCTGTACGCACGCGCAAACCTCTCGGCGCGGGGTTCGTGTGTTGCGCAGGGCGCGGCGATAGCCATGGTATTTACAAGGTCGTCCGCCGGGCTGGACGAAGCGAGCCGCAGCGTCTTGCTCAGCACGCGGCGATAGCGATGGTATTTACGAGGTCGCCCGGGCCGGACGAAGCGAGCCGCGGCGTCCGCGCCGCTCAGCCGTGGGGCACCACGGCGAAGGCGATCACCGCGTAGTGCAGCCCCGCCGCCGCGATCACGAGCGCGTGGAACACCTCGTGGTAGCCGAACACCTTCGGCCACGGGTTCGGCTTCTCGCTGGCGTAGATCACCGCGCCCGTCAGGTACAGCGCGCCGCCGAGCGCGATGCCGATCGCGCCCAGCCAGCCGATCGCCGCGGGCAGCTCGCCGAAGACAGCCGCCGTGACCAGGCCGAGCAGCACGTAGACGATCGCGAACAGCCACTTCGGCGCATCGATCCACGCGAGCTTGAAGACCACGCCGCCGAGCGCCCCCGCCCACAGCACGACCAGGATCGTGCTCGCCAGCGAGCCCTTCAGCGCCAGCAGCGCCACCGGCGTGTACGTGCCGGCGATCAGCACGAAGATCATCGAGTGGTCCAGCCGGCGCATCCAGCGGCGCGCCTTCGGCCGCCACGTCACGCGGTGATACAGCGCGCTCGTGCCAAGCAGCGCCGACACGGCGGCCGCGTAGATGCTCGCGGCCACCCGTGCGCGGCCCTCCGAAGCGGCGAGGATCAGCCCCACGCCGCAGCCGATCGAGACGAAGAAGGCATACTGATGGGAGACCCCGCGCAGGCGCGGCTTGGCCGGCGCCGTCTCGGCCAGCGTGGTCGTCATCGAGGCCATCCATGCAAGGTACAGCGTGAGGGGGCTCCTGTCATCAGTTCCCCAGGAGCGGCGCTCGGGCGACCGGGCGCGTGATCTGCAGCGACGGCTGGCGTACTTGTATCTCTGTAGAAAATCTGTCACAATCTGACTTAGATTTATTCCGCGTATCGAAGGAGCAATTCCCAATGGCCAAGACCATAGGCATCGACCTCGGCACGACGAACTCGTGCATGGCCGTGCTCGAGGGCGGCGAGCCGACCGTGATCGAGAACTCAGAGGGCGGTCGCACGACTCCCTCCGTTGTCGCCTTCACGGCTTCCGGCGAGCGCCTCGTCGGCACGGTGGCCAAGCGCCAGGCCGTCACCAACCCGCAGAACACGATCTTCTCGATCAAGCGCTTCATGGGCCGCAAGGAGGCCGAGGTGCGCGAGGAGGAGTCGATCGTTCCCTACAAGGTCGTCTCGGGTCCCAACGGCGACGCTCGCGTGGAGGCCAACGGCGAGCAGTTCTCCCCGCCTGAGATCTCCGCGATGATCCTGCAGAAGCTCAAGACCGACGCCGAAGCGTATCTGGGCGAGGCCGTCGACTCCGCCGTGATCACCGTCCCCGCCTACTTCAACGACGACCAGCGCCAGGCGACCAAGGACGCCGGCAAGATCGCCGGCCTCGACGTCAAGCGCATCATCAACGAGCCGACCGCCGCGTCGCTGGCCTACGGCCTCGACAAGGAGGACGACCAGACGATCCTCGTGTTCGACCTCGGCGGCGGCACCTTCGACGTGTCCGTGCTGGAGATCGGCGACGGCGTGTTCGAGGTCAAGTCGACCGCCGGGGACAACCACCTCGGCGGCGACAACTTCGACAAGGCGATCGTCGACTGGCTCGTGTCCGAGTTCAAGAAGTCCCAGGGCATCGACCTCAGCGCCGACCCGATGGCGCTGCAGCGTCTCTACGAGGCATCCGAGAAGGCCAAGATCGAGCTGTCGACCACGCAGGAGACGCAGATCAACCTGCCCTTCATCACCGCCGACGCCTCAGGGCCCAAGCACCTCGACACCCGCCTGACGCGCGCCAAGCTCGCCGAGCTCACCTCCGACCTGCTCGACCGCGTCGTATCCCCGGTCCGCCAGGCGATCGACGACGCCAAAGACAAGGGCGTCAAGGAGATCGAGCACGTCGTGCTCGTCGGCGGCATGACGCGCATGCCCGCAGTGCAGGAGAAGGTCAAGGAGCTGACCAGCAAGGAGCCCCACCGCGGCGTCAACCCCGACGAGGTCGTCGCCGTCGGCGCCGCCATCCAGGCCGGCGTGCTCGCCGGCGACGTCAAGGACGTGCTGCTGCTCGACGTCACCCCGCTGACCCTCGGCATCGAGACCAAGGGCGGCGTGATGACCAAGCTGATCGAGCGCAACACGACGATCCCCACCCGCAAGGGCGAGGTCTTCTCCACGGCCGAGGACAACCAGCCCTCGGTGGAGATCCACGTGCTGCAGGGCGAGCGCGAGATGGCTCAGTACAACAAGTCGCTCGGCAAGTTCCAGCTCACCGGCATCCCGCCGGCGCCGCGAGGAATCCCGCAGGTCGAGGTCGCCTTCGACATCGACGCCAACGGCATCCTCAACGTGTCCGCCAAGGATCTCGGTACCGGCAAGGAGCAGAAGATCGAGATCAAGGCCGGCTCCGGGCTGTCCGAGGACGAGATCAAGAACATGGTCTCCGACGCCGAGTCCCACGCCGACGAGGACCGTCGCGCGCGAGAGCTCGCCGAGGCGCGCAACAACGGCGAGAACGCCGCCTACCAGGCCGAGCGCCAGCTCGCCGACCTCGGCGATCAGGTCGACAGCGACTCCAAGGAGCGCATCGAGGCCGCGATCAAGGAGGTCCG
>JAXDGQ010000334.1:0-5909 GCA_034664965.1 Solirubrobacteraceae bacterium
CCCACCGAGTTGCCCGGACCGACTGCGTTGACCGTGAACGTTATCGGCCATTCGAACTTCGCGCCCGGGGTGGTTTCGCAGTTTTTTTCACTCCACGTGCCGCTCTGACACGCCCAGCTGCTCATGACGACGTTGACCGTGGGGTTGTTGCGCGCGGTGCCGGCGAATTCCACCTGACCGCCGAACGAGGAGGTCTGGGTGGCCTCGAAGCCCAGCGAGACGACGTTGCCCGGTTTGGGGCTGGGCTGGTCGTTGTAGATCGTTTCCACCGCAAGCGCCGCGCTGGACGTCACCGCGAAGACCGCAGCCACGGCGAGCGCGACGGTGGTCAGCTTGACGACTCTGCTTGGAATCTTTCCAATCATGTTCTGTCTCCATTCGTGTTGGCAGCCCGCGGCCGACGGCCCGAGCACTTTGAGCCCCTCCAGGGGCACTGAGCACGAAGCCGCCGGATCTGTGAGTTGTCCTCTCTCGCGCAACAGCCGCCGTCACGCGGCGTGTCGCCCCCCTGGCAGCCCCCGTATCGCCGGCGACCGTATTGCGCGGCGTGTCGAATGTCAAACCGTCGCCGCGCTGGCGGTCGCTAGGTAGCTTGCCGTGGCTCGCGCCACATCCGCCACTGCGCCGGCGCGCCGCGACCGAGCACGAACTCCTCGGTCACCGCGAAGCCGTGGCGTTCATACAGCGCCCGGTTGCGCGCCGACGAGGCCTCGAGAAAGGCCGGCACACCCTCGCTATCGCAGCGCTGCAGGACCGGCGCGAGCAGCGCGCCGCCGAGTCCGCGGCCCTGCCACGGTGGATCGACGCCGAGGAACGGCAGGTAGTAGTGCGGGGCGTGGGCCGGCTCGGCCGGGTGCCCGCTTTCGAGCACGGCCAGCGCGCGCACCACGCGCGGGAAGTGCCGGGCGAAGACGGCGAGCATGCCCGGCAGCAGCCGCAACTGCTCGACGGGCCCGTGCTTCCACTCTCCCGGCGGCTCCCACACGGCGACGCCGGCCACCCCGGCTGTCGTGAAGGTCTGCTGCTCGGCCAGCCAGACCCGCCTCAAGAACAGCTCGAAGCCGCGACGCAGGATCTTCATCCTGCGCATGTCCCCGCGCAGCACCCACGTGAAGACGGGATCGTCGAAGAACGCGCGCGCGAGCACTCCCGCCATCGCCGCCGCTTCGGCGTCGGGCGCCTTGCTCACCGTCGCCGCCTCCTCGTGCGCTGCGGCTATGTCGACCATCGCAGCCCCTCAGGCATCGCGATCGACCGCCGTCAGCGAGCGCTCGATCGAGCGAGTCAGCGACGCGCGGACGATCGGCGCCAGGCCGGGGATCGGCGAGGCGATGCGGATGTCGTAGACGAAGCGCGTCCCGCCCGGCGTGGGCGCGAAGGTCATGATCCCGACGTGGCCGCGCAGCGGGCCGCCCTTGGTGATGCGGTAGACGATGCGCCGGGGCGCGACGAACTCCGTCACCGTCTCCTCAAACGGTGGCATCGGGCCGATCTGCAGTTGGCGCACCGAGCCCACTCCGTTGCGCTCGCCGCCGTCCCCGTCGCGTAGCCGGGTCACCTTTGCCCCGAACACCTCGGCGAGGTTCTCGTGCTCTGCCAGGTGGGCGAAGATGCGCTCCGGCGGCTTGGCGAAATCGTGCTCGATGTGCACGTGGTGGGCTCGCACGCCGCCAGCCTACCCGAACCCGCAGGCGCGGAAGCGACTCACACGGGCTCGGGAGCCTCGAGCGCCTCGAGGTGCTCGAGCACGCGCGCGACCCAGGCCTCGGACACCTCATCGGCCTGCACGGACAGTCGCGGCGCGCCGATCTGCAGGTCGTCGGGGGCGACGATGCTGAGGTGCTCGAGCACGCTGCGCACAACCGCGTCGGTGCTCTCGGCGAGCTCCTCGTATGTGACCTTCAGGGGCTCGTATCCGAGACCGAGGAAGTAGGCGTCCCACGAGGCATCGTGCGCGGTCAGCTGGCGCATCAGGTAGTTGATCGCGCGGAACGAGAAGACCGGTTCGAGCACGAGTCCCTCGCGTCCGTCGTCGCTGGAGCCCGCCTCGCGCCGCCAGGCCTGCGTCTGCACCGCCTTCCACAGCGAGACGGCTTGGCGCACCTTGTCGCGGCGCGTGATCTGCACATAGCGCAGGCCCGGGAAGGCGCGCGAGAGGAGATCGGGCAGCGAGCGCCCGGCCATCCCCTCGATGCCGCGCAGCAGCTCGGCGAAATCGCCGAGGTAGCCCCACATCAGCTTTGCGCCGAACACGCCGTTGGGGGTCGTGCCCTCCCTCAGGGCCCAGTCGAGATACTGGCCGTAGGTGTCAGGGCGCCACAGCGGGTTGGGCTTGGCCGCCCCCTCGAACATCTCCCGGAAGGCCAGGCGCTCGACGATGTTCGGATGCCTGTCGGGGTCGAAGTACTCGTGCGGGCGCCGCGGCACGCCCGAGCGCCGCAGCGCCTCGAAGTACTCCTGCGGACGTCCCGCCAGCCCGGTCTCGTCCAGCTCGTGGCAGAGTAGGGTGCTGCCGCTTCGCGGCGTCGCGCAGACGAGATAGGAGAGCATCGGCTTCATCGTGGCGGACAGGGTTACTCAGTCAACCGATCATAAAAATGATTATTAATGGTTAGGAGTATGCCGAACAGGCCGAACATCCTCTATCTGCACTCGCACGACACCGGGCGCTACATCCAGCCCTACGGCGAGCAGGTGCCGATGCCCAACGTCCAGGCGCTCGCCGACCAGGGTGTGCTGTTCCGCGAGGCGTTCTGCGCGGCGCCGACCTGCTCTGCCAGCCGCGCGTGCCTGTTGACGGGCCAGTACGGACAGAGCAATGGCATGCTCGGCCTCGCCCACCGCGGCTGGTCGCTGCGTGACTACAGCCATCACATCGTGCATACCCTGCGCGAGCTCGGGTACACCTCGACGCTGATCGGCGAGCAGCACATCTCCAAGGACCCGCAGGCGATCGGCTACGACGAAGTCGTCAAGGTGCCGACCACGCGCGTCGAGTCGGTGGCGCCGCTGGCGATGGAGGTGTTGCGCCGACCGCGCGAGCAGCCGCTTTTCCTGTCGGTCGGGTTCTTCGAGACGCACCGCGAATTCCTCGGGCCCGGCTCGCTGCGCGACGTGCATTTCTCCAAGCCGCCCAACAACCTGCCCGACGCGCCCGAGGTGCGCGCGGACGTGGCCGCATTCAAGGCCAGCGCACGCTCGCTCGACCACGGTGTCGGCGTGGTGCTCAACGAGCTCGAGTCCTCGCACCTCGGCGAGAACACGCTGGTGATCTTCACCACCGACCACGGCATGCCGTTCCCCGGCGCCAAGGCGACCCTGTTCGACCGCGGCCTCGGCGTGATGTTGATCCTGCGCGGCCCCGAGCCGTTCGGCGGCGGGCGCGTGCACGACGGGCTCGTCTCGCACATCGACCTCTACCCGACCATCTGCGACTACCTGGGCGTCGAGCGCCCGCCGTTCTTGCAGGGCGTCTCGCTGATGGCGCTGCTGCGCGGCGAGGTCGCGCAGGCCCGCCAGGAGATCTTCGCCGGCTCGACTTGGCACGCCGCCTACGAGCCCCAGCGCGCCGTGCGCACGGCGCGACACAAGTACATCCGCCGCTGGGGCGATCGGCGCACGCCGGTGCTCGCCAACACCGACGACGGGCCCAGCAAGGAGCTGTTGCTGCGCAACGGCTGGGCCGAGCGCGAGATCGCCAAAGAGCAGCTGTACGACCTGCTGTTCGACCCCAACGAGGCCGACAACCTCCTCGAGGATCCCGGCTACGCCGACGTCCTGGCCGATCTGCGCGGACGGCTCCAGGACTGGATGCGCGACACCGACGACCCGCTGCTCGCCGGGCACGTCGATCCGCCGCCCGGGGTGGAGATCAACCTCCCCGACCAGCTCTCGCCGAGCGACCCGACGACGCGGGTCGCCTGACGAAGCGGCCGCTAGACGGTGAGGATCAGCTTCCCGCGGACGTGGCCGGACTCGCTGCGCTCGTGCGCCTTGGCCACTTCGGCGAGCGCGAAGGTCTGTTCGATCTCCACGTGCACCTCGCCGCCGGCGACGAGCTCGGCGATGCGCGCGAGCTGCCCGGAGTCCGGGCTCATGATCAGCAGGTCGGCGCGCACGCCGCGCTCGGCGGCCTCCTGCTGGGGTGGCGGGCCGGCGATCGTGACGATCACGCCGCCCTCGCGGACGGTCGCGACCAATGTCTGCGTCGTCTCGCCGCCGACGGTGTCAAAGGCGAGATCGACGTCGTGCACAGCCTCCGTCACGTCCTGCGCGGTGTAGTCGACGTACTCGTCGGCGCCAAGGCCGAGCACGAAATCGCGGTTTCGCGCCGATCCGGTGCCGATCGCGCGCGCCCCGGCGTGCTTTGCGAACTGCACGGCCAAGTGCCCGACGCCGCCTGCGGCGCCGGCGATCAGCGCGGTCTGTCCGCGACCCAGCCCGCCGCGGTCGAACAGCGCCTGCCAGGCCGTCATGCCGGCGACGGGAATCGCCGCGGCCTGCTCGTGCGTTACACCCGCGGGCTTCTTGGCGATCAGCGCCGCCGGCGCCGTGGCGAACTCGGCGTAGCCGCCGCTCGGGGAGATCCCAAACACCTCGTCCCCCTCGGCGTAGTCCGCGGCGCGCGAGAGCTCGACGGTGCCCGAGACGTCGTTGCCCAGCACCGCCGGAAGCTGCTTTTCGGCCAGCCCGCGCCGGTACTTCCAGTCGATCGGATTGATCGACGCGGCGCGCACTGCGATCAGCACCTCGCCCTCGCCCGGCTCGGGTCGCTCGACCTCCTCCAGGCGCAGCACATCGGGGTCTCCGGTCTCACGCAGCAGCACGGCGCGCATGGCTTCTCCCTGGATCGGACGTCGGTCAAGCGAGTCTAGCCAGCCGCGGTGGGCGCTACTCAGCGTGCTGTTGTGGCTTAATCGCAGCGTGGCCGCTGCAAGTGAACCAGCGGGCGGGCGGCCCGCGTCGCCGGCCGCGCTCGCGCGCCGCTTGCGCGATCGTCGCCAGCAGCTGTGGCTGCTGGTCGATCTGCTGATCGTCGCCTGGCTGTGCTGGCTGTTCGACGCGACCAACAACCTCGCACCAGTGCGCCAGGCGGTGGCGGAGCGAAACGGCAACGCCGTGCTCGATCTGGAGCGCTCGCTGCGGCTCGACCCCGAGCGCGCGCTCGACAATTGGCTGGCGCGCCACAACTCGCTCAGCCAGCTGGTGGTGTTCTGGTACGAAAACGTGCACATCGTCGTGACGCTCGCCGTGTTCGCGTGGCTGTGGTGGCGTCGCGACGATCTGCTCGGCGTGATGCGCTGGACGCTCGTGATCGTCAACCTGATCGCGCTGGCCATCTTCTGGACCTTCCCCGTCGCGCCCCCGCGGATGCTCTCGGGGGGGTACGTCGACCTCGTCGCGCGCGTCCACGATCTGCCCGTCTGGCAATTCGGCGCCACGGCGCTGCACTCCAATCAGCTTTGCGCGCTGCCCTCGCTGCACATCGCATGGGCCACCTGGTGCTCGATCGCCGTCTGGCACATGACGCAGAGACGCTCGATGCGCGCGATCGCCGCCGTCTACCCGTTGCTCACCACCTTCGCCGTGATGGCCACCGGCAATCACTTCCTCGCCGACGCCGTCGCCGGCGCGGCGATCAGCGGGACGGTGTTCTTCGCTCTGAGCCGCATGCCGATTCGCGGGTGGCTGGGGTGGCAGCCGCGCGTGGCCGGGGCGCCTACCGCCATCCAGCCCTAACCGGGCGTAGGCGGGCGGGCGGCTTCGGCGCTGAGCGAACACGGCGGCTCTCGGGCAATAGAGTCGGCGTAATGCATTCCACAACCCGCGAGGGGTGATCAACATGGCAGAGCTTGCCGGCAAGCGCTTCGAGAGTCCTGATGAGGTGCGCGAGTTCGTCGGGAGTATGG
>JAXDGQ010000335.1:0-19526 GCA_034664965.1 Solirubrobacteraceae bacterium
CAGCGCCTGGAGGAGGGCGACGAGGTGCAGATCGGCAAGTACAAGCTGACGTTCCACGTGCGCTGATGGCCGCCCGCGCGCCACAGGCGGGCGCGGAGGAGCTCGACGTCGACGCGCTCGACGAGACGGCGAGCGGGCGCTCGCGGTCCGCACGCGCCGCTGCCGACGGCGCCGCGCGGCCGAAGTCGCTGACGATCGGCGCGGTCTGCAAGGCGCTCGCGCAGGAGTTTCCGGACATCTCGATCTCCAAGATCCGCTATCTCGAGGATCAGAAGCTGTTGACGCCGCGGCGCACGCCCGGCGGCTACCGGCTGTACGCACAGGGCGACGTGGCGCGTTTGCGCACGATCCTGCGTATGCAGCGCGATGAGTTCCTGCCGCTGCGAGTGATCCGCCAGGAGCTCGCGGCGGGTCGCTCCGACGAGGCGACTCCGGCGCCCGGCCGCCCGCCGCGCGAGGGCATGCGCGCGTGGCGAGCGAGCATGAGCGTCGGCGAGGCCACGGGCGCGCTGTACTCGCTGGAGGACGTGCTCGAGGACACCAAGGCCGAGGCCAAGCTGGTGCGTGAGCTGGAAGAGTTCGGCGTGGTCAAGGGCGAGATGCGCGGCGGCGTCCGCTACTTCGACGAGACCGAGCGCGAGATCGTCGCCGCGGTCGCCGAGCTCGCCCGCTACGGCGTCGGCGGGCGCAACCTGCGCGTGTTTCGCTCCTCGGCCGACCGCGAGGCGAACCTGCTTCAACAGATCCTCGCCCCGGCCCTGCGCTCGCGCAACCCCGAGCGGCGCAAGGAGGCCGTCGAGGCGCTGGAGAACCTCGCGGCCGTGGCGACGCACCTCAAGCACCTCCTGCTGGTCCGCGACCTGCGCAAGATCGTCCGCTGATGGCCGCCCAGCTGGACCAGAGCCTGCGCGCGCTGGTTCGCGAGATACCCGACTTTCCGCGGCCGGGAATCGGCTTCAAGGACATCACGCCGCTGCTCGCCGACCCGCTGGCGCTCACGGCGGCCGTGCGCGCGCTCGCGGAGCTCGCGCGCCCGCTCGCTGTCGACTGCGTGATCGCCGCCGAGGCGCGCGGATTCTTGCTGGGGCCGGCGCTCGCGCTGGAGCTGGGGGCGGGGTTCGTACTGGCGCGCAAGCCGGGCAAGCTGCCCTACGAGACGATCAGCGCCGAGTACGAGCTGGAGTACGGCGCCAATCAGCTGGAGCTGCACACCGACGCCGTCCGCGACGGCGCGCGCGTGCTCGTGCACGACGACCTGCTGGCCACAGGCGGGACGGCGGCGGCGCTGTGCGAGCTGGTCGAGCAGCTCGGCGGACAGGTCGTCGGCTGCGGCTTTTTGATCGAGCTCACGTTCCTGAGCGGCCGCGAGCGCCTGGCGCCGCACCAGACGCACGCGCTGATCAGCTACGAGTCCTAGGCTGGCGGGAATGCCCACCGCGCGCCGCAGCCGGATGATCGACGCGCCCGTTGAAGAGCTGTGGGAGCTGGTCTGCGATCCGCACCATCTGCCGCGCTGGTGGCCGCGTGTCGAGCGGGTCGAGGATGTCGCCGGCGGCGCCTTCACCGAGCTGATGCGCACGGCGAAGGGCAAAGCCGTGCGCGCCGACTTCCTGCTCGTGCGCGCGGATCCGCAGACGCATACGCTGATCTGGCAGCAGCAGCTCGAGGGGACGCCGTTCGCGCGGGTGCTCAGCTCGTCAGAGACGCGCCTGACGCTACAGGGCGACGGTGAGGCCACGAGCGTGACAATCGAGCTGCACCAGAAGCTCGGCGGCTTCTTCCCGCGCTTTGGCGGCTTCATGGTCCGCCGCGCGGCGGCGGCCACGCTCGACGAGGCGCTCGACGGGCTGGAGCGCGTAAGTGGCTGACCGACGCGAGCCGGCGGCGATGCGCTGGTGGGGGTGGGGCGATCCGGCCCACCCGCCGGGCCTGCCCGCGACGGCGCTCGGCTTCCTGCAGGACGCCGTCGGCCTCGCCGCGCGGCCGCGCCCCGCGGTCGCGCTCTCCCAGGTGCGCCTGCCCGAGCCGGCGCTCGCGGAGCCGGCGCTGTCGCGACTGCGTGCGATCAGCGGCGCCAAGCACGTCCGCGACGATCACGGCGAACGCGTTGCACACGCTGCGGGCAAGGGCTATCCCGATCTCGTGCGATTGCGCGCCGGCGAACCCGAGGGGGCTCCGGACGCGGTCGTGCTGCCGGGCAGCATGCAAGAGGTCAGCGCGGTGCTGGCCCTGTGTGCGGGCGAGTCGCTGGCGGTCGTCCCGTTCGGCGGCGGCACGAGCGTCGTCGGCGGCGTCGAGCCGCTGCGCGGCGAGCACCGCGGCGTGATCAGCCTCGACATGCGGCGGATGGGCGGCGTCGTGGAGCTCGACGGCGCGTCGCGCACGGTCACCGTCCAGGGCGGCATCCGCGCACCGGCGCTGGAGCGTCATCTGGCCGAGCGCGGGCTCACACTGGGGCATTACCCGCAGTCGTTCGAGTACGTCTCGCTGGGCGGCTGTGCGGCTACGCGCTCGGCCGGACAGGCCTCCAGCGGCTATGGCGCGATCGAGCGGATGGTGGTGGGGCTGCGCATGTCGGCGCCGGCCGGCGAGATCGACCTGCCCGCGATCCCCGCGAGCGCCGCCGGGCCATCGCTGCGTCAGCTGCTGATCGGCTCGGAGGGCACGCTCGGCGTGATCGGCGAGCTATCGCTGCGCGTGCGCGCGGCGCCGCACGAGAGGGTCTACGAGGGGATCTTCTTCGAGGACTTCTCCGCCGGCGTCGGGGTTCTGCGGGAGCTGGCGCAGCAGGGAGCCTCGCCTGACGTTGCGCGCTTGTCCGACGAGCAGGAGACGCGCATGTCGCTTGCGCTGGCGGGTGCCGGCGGCGTGAAGGGCAGGCTCGGGCGGATGTACCTCGCGGCGCGCGGCTATCGCGGTGGATGCCTGGCGATCTTCGGCTTCGAGGGCTCACAGCGCGACGTGCAGACCAGGCGCGCCCGGGCGCTGGAGGCCGCGCGCGACGGCGGCGGGCTGAGGGTCGGGCGCTCGCCCGGCGAGGCGTGGCGGGCCGGGCGCTTCGCGGCGCCGTACCTCCGCGACGAGCTGCTCACCCAGGGCGTGATGGTCGAGACGCTGGAGACCGCCACGCAGTGGTCGAACCTGCAACGCCTGCACAGCGCCGTCGGCCGGTCGATCGACGCCGCGCTGAAGGACTGCGGCACGCCGGGGCTGGTGATGTGCCATGTCTCGCATCTGTATGAGACCGGGGCGTCGCTGTACTTCACCTTCGTCGCGCGCCAGCGCGAGGGCGAGGAGATCGCGCAGTGGCGCAGCGTCAAGCAGGCCGCCAGCCTGGCGATCGTGCAGGGCGGCGGCACGATCACCCATCACCACGCCGTCGGGCGCGACCACGCGCAATGGATGCGCGCGGAGGTCGGCGACACGGGCACGGCGGCGCTGCGCGCGCTCAAGGCCCGGCTGGACCCGGCGGGAATCATGAACCCCGGCAAGCTGCTGAGCTGACCGCGCGCGATCAGTGCAGCGCGAAGCTGCCGCGGAGCACGACCGGGCCGGGGTTGGTGGGCCGGCTGCTGGTCTCACGCGTGAGCAGCATCGTGTGGTACTTGCCGGCATCTGCGGGCAGCAGCGCGCCGCCCTGCAAGCTGCCGTTGGCGGCCACTTCGGGGCTGCGGCTGAGCGCCTCGTGGCTGGTGGGCGAGTTGTACAGCCAGACGGCGTAGAAGAAGCCCTTGCCTTTGGAGGGCGGGAGGTGTTCGGCGGCGAGGTAGAAGGCGTACTGCTTGCCTTCGGAGAGCACCTCGGCGACACCGACGGCCTTGCTGGAGGGGTCCGGCGGACGGAGCGTGATGCGCCTTTCTTCTTTGGCCTTCGCACCCTGCGTCGCCGTCGAGCCGGCGCTCGTCGAGGAGCCTCCCGATTCGGATCCGGCGGAGCCGCCCGCGGCGTTTGCCGCCCGCTTGCCCGATCCGCCGCCGCTGTCGGCGATCAGCACGACGGCGGCGACGATGATGGCGACGATCGCGACCAGCAGCAGCGCGCCGCTCAGTCGCGAGCGCGGGGCCCCGGGGCGAGGGCGTCGCAACGGACCGCTGCCGGAGGCGGATCGGCGCCCCTCGGGCGCAGCGATGCGCGGCGCGGTCGCGTCCTCGGCGCCGCCGGGGATCTCCGGCAGGGCATCCCCGGCGAGCGGGGCGAGCTCGCTCGCAAGCGCGCCGGCCCAGTCGCGCGCCGGCGCAGAGCCCTCGAGATAGCTGCGTGTGGCCAGGCGCTCGGCCACGCCTGTGCGCTGACCGAGCAGGTAGTCGCCGATCTCCTCCCGGCGCTCGGCCGCAAGCTCGCGCGCCTGACGCGCCGCGAGGACGGCCAGCGCAGCGTGGGCGCGGTCGTGCACGGCGCGCTCCCGGATGTCCAGCAGCGCGGCGACCTCCGCGTAGCTCTTGCGCCGGCGCAGCAGCAGCGAGAGCGTGGCGCGCTGGTCGGGGGGGAGATCGTCCAGTCGGCTCATTTGAGTGGGCACATCGACCCTCGCCGGGCATCCGCGAGGCGTCTGCGAGGGTGATTCGTAGGCTATCGTGGCGCCGGGATGGCCGAGCCGACCGCCGAGCAGCTGAACGCCGCCGTCCGCGGCTTCGACCGGCTCTACGGCCTCGAGCTGCTCGGCTACTCCGACGGAGCGGTCTCTGCGCAGGTGCGCGTGCGCGACGAGATCAAGCAGCCGGCGGGACTGGTCCACGGCGGCGTATACGCGTCGATCGCCGAGTCGATGGCCTCGATGGCGACGGCGCTGGCGGTTATGCCCGACGGCAACACCGCGATGGGACTGTCCAACAGCACCAGCTTTCTGCGCCCGGTCACCGAGGGCGTCGTCCACGCCCTCGCGAGCGTCATCCACCGCGGGCGCACGACATGGGTGTGGGACGTGCGCTTCACCGACGACGCCGGGCGCACCTGCGCGGTCACGCGCATGACCATCGCCGTGCGCCCCATGCCGGCGGGGCGGACACCGCCCGCCGCCGCCTGAGACGGCCCGCGGCGCGGATGCCGGCAAGCGCTCAGCGAAGCGCGCGCAGGGGCGAGGGGACCTGTGAGGGCAGCGGCGTGGAGCCGAACCCGGTGTCGGGCAGGCGCCCGGCAAGCCGATCGCCCGGGGCGCCCGCCTGATTGATCGGCACGATCGTCTGGGCGGCCGCCGCCGCCAGGCGCGGGGTCTGCGCGTAGATGCCGACGATGACGCCGGCGGTGGCGATCTCGATCGTGCGTCCATCCTGAGCGACGACGGCGCCGACGCCCCGCACGAGCGTGCCGCGCCGGGCGGTGTCGCCGCCGGCCACGAAGCTGTTGTCCGGCGAGGTGACCACGCGCAGCGGCGGCACGCATGTGCTCTGACCGCCCGTGACGCAGTCGCCGTATTGGACGGTGAACGCCCCTCCGGGGTCGTGAGCGGCTTCGGTGATCGCAAGGCCCTGAAAGGATCGCCCCAGCCAGTAGACGGGATAGGGCGCGACGAGCAGGGTCTGCAGCGTGTTGTGCGGGATCGGGCGATCCTGCAGCGTGTCACCGCAGGCGCCCAGCGCGAGCGCGCATGCGGCGAGCAGGGGCGCCGCGGCGCACGGCAGGGCTCCGGCGATGCGCCCGCGGGCACCTGCGGGCGGGCGGGACGCGGCCGCCGCGACGGGAGTCGGGCTGGGCTCGGCGCTCATCGGCTCAACCGCGGTAGCGGTTGGTGATGGGCATGCGCCGGTCGCGGCCGAACGCGCGCTCGGTGACCTTGATACCCGGCGGGGCCTGGCGGCGCTTGTACTCGGCAAGGTCGACGAGCCTGCTCGCGCGCTGCACCTCCGCCGCGGGCAGGCCCTGCGCGATCAGCTGCTCGCGGCTGAGGTGCAGCTCGACGTAGCCGTGCAGGATCCGATCGAGCAGGTCATATGGCGGCAGCGAGTCCTCGTCGCGCTGGTCGCTGCGCAGCTCGGCCGAGGGCGCGCGCTCGACGATCGATGCGGGAATCGGCGCGAGCACCCGGTCGCCGGACGCGGCCTCGGGGGAGTTGCGCCACCCGCACAGGCGGTAGACCAGCGTCTTGGGCACGTCCTTGATCACCGCGAAGCCGCCGGCCAGATCGCCGTACAGCGTCGTGTAGCCGACCGACATCTCCGACTTGTTGCCGGTCGTCAGGACGAGCCAGCCGAACTTGTTCGACAGCGCCATCAGCAGGTTCCCGCGGATGCGCGCCTGCAGGTTCTCCTCGGTGAGGTCTGGCGACAGCCCCTCGAACTGCGGCCCGAGCGCCTCCTCGTAGGTCTGAACGACCGGCTCGATCGGCAGCTCGTGCGCGTTCACGCGCAGCGCTGCTGCCAGCGCGCGGGCGTCCTGCTGCGTACCCGAGGAGGAGAAGCGCGAAGGCATGATCGCAACGCTGACGCGCTCTGCGCCGATCGCGTCGGCGGCCACGCACGCCACGAGCGCAGAGTCGATGCCTCCGGAGAGGCCGAGGACGGCGTGCGCAAAGCCGTTCTTCTCCACGTAGTCGCGCAGGCCGAGCACGAGCGCCTCATAGATCTCCGCCTCGACCGGCTCGATCGCCATCGCAATGTTCCCGCCCGTCGGCCGCACACCGTCGTCGCCCGCGGTGAGAGCGGGCAGGCCGGGGAGCACTGATACGCGCGACGTACCGCCCGCGGAGATCGCCGAGCGCACCGCGCCGCGGTGACCGGCCTCACGCAGGCGCGCCGCGGCCGCGGCCTCGAGGTCGATGTCGCACACGAGCAGGTCCTCGCGAAACTGCGCCGCGCGGGCGATCGTCTCGCCGGTGTAGTCGGTCACGAAGGAGTGGCCGTCGAACACCAGCTCGTCCTGACCGCCCACCAGCGCGCAGAAGGCCACGTAGGCGAGGTTGTCGCGTGCGCGCTGGGCGAACATCCGCTCGCGCTCCATGCCCTTGCCGGCGTGGTACGGGGACGCTGAGATGTTGAGGATCAGCGTCGCTCCCGACAGCGCCTCGTCGCTGGCCGGAGGGCCGGGCTCCCAGATGTCCTCGCAGATCGTCAGCCCGACGCGCTCGTCGCCGATGTCGACGACGGCGCCTGCGCCGCCCGATTGGAAATAGCGCTCCTCGTCGAACACGCCGTAGTTGGGCAGGTAGACCTTGCGGTAGATCGCGTGGATCGCGCCGCCGGCGAGCACGGCGGCGGAGTTGTAGACGTCCTCGGCGCGCTCGGGAAAGCCGACGACGGCGATCGTGCCGTGCGTGTCGGCGGCGAGCTCGCGCAGCGCCGCCGCGGCATCGCTGAGGAAGTGCTCTCGCAGCAGCAGGTCCTCGGGCGGATAACCGGTGAGCGCGAGCTCGGGAAACAGGACGAGATCGGCGCCCGCGTCAAGCCCGGCGTCGCGCCCGGCGCGTATCCGTTCGGCGTTGCCGGCGATATCGCCGACCGTGGCGTTCATCTGGCATAGGGCGAGACGCATGTTTGCGTTACGGCCGAGACCTACGGGCGTTCGGCGGGACTCGTGGTTTCAATCCGGTCTCGCTTGTGCGCGGGCGGAGATCGCGCGGGAGATCGTAAAGGCCACGGGATGATCGTATCTGCGCCGGCGCGCTTAGCGCCCCGGGCGGGCTCGCGAGCCGCGGCCAGGTCTGTGCGGTGCGGCCTGCGCGCGGCGAATGGGCAGCGATCCTCAGCACTCAGCCGGCTCGCCGGCTAATACCGTTGGCCCCGACCCTTTGCCGGGGCCAACGGCACGCCGCCCCTACTACTTGATTCGCTCGGGATTGGTGTCCGGGCCGCATGCTTTGCCTGGAATGCCCGGAGGCGTGAAACCCAGCCGGTGTTCCTGCCCAGGCGACTGCACGTGGAAAATGATCTGGCCGTTTTCAGCGCGGAAGTCATTCAGCCCAGAGTAGGCGCAGATCGAGTTCGCGTGTTCCGGTGCTCCAGTGGCGGCTTCCGAGCTGGAGCCGATGACGCCCGGGGTGCCCGGGGGACCCTTCACCTCGCCGGCGACCGCGGCACTTGCACCTACACCGCCCACCGCGACGGCGCACACGGCCACCGTTGCGAGCATCGACCGCCTCCGCAGCAGATCACTGAAAAGCCAGCGCATACATACCTCCTTGTACGTGGTTGGATTCGCTTGCGAAATCTAACGGCGCAATGGCTCGGTGTGTGTGCACCGTGTCACTCCGCGCGGAGCGGAGGGCCTGGAGCACCTCAGCTCGCGCTGGCGCTGCGCCGGGCGCGAGGTCGCCCGTTGGCGCTCGGCCCGGCGGCGGGCTTGCTCTTGGGCGGGGCGGCCTTCTTGGCCCGTCGCTTGGGGGGCTCGCGCACGCCGGCAGCGCGCGCGAGCGAGCCGATCGCCCATTTGAGGTCGGCGCCGATCGCCTCGAGCTCGGGCAGCGCGTCGAAGTCGCCGAGCAGGCCGAAGCCGAGGTGGCCGTCGTAGCTCATCACGGCGATCCCCAGCGCCTGGCGGCGTGCGAGCGGCACGACCGGGTAGAGCACGCGCAGGCGCCGGCCGAGCACGTACAGCGGAAACTGCGGCCCGGGAACGTTGGTGACGACGAGATTGAAGAAGCGCTGGCGGGCCTGCAGCCGCGCGGCCTGGCTGAGGATCGTCGGCGGCGCGAAGCCCGCGAGGTTCGTCAGTACCTGCGCGCCGACGGCCTGGCCCGATTTCTTCAGGTCCTCCATCGCGCGGGCGATCTGCTGAAGGCTCTCCGCGGGGTTCTGCACGCCGACCGGCAGCGGCGCCCACATTGCGGCGACCTGGTTGCCGAGCGCTCCGCGGTCGGAGTCCGCGCGTACCGACACGGGCACCATCGCCTTCAGCTCCAGCCCCTCGGTCTCGACGCCCTCCCGGCGCAGGTAGCGTCCCAGCGCAAGGCTGACCGCCGCGAGCACGACGTCGTTGAGCGTGCCGCCGAGCGAGGCCTTGATCGCTTTGAACTCCTCGAGATCCGCGTCGAGGAAGGTGTACCGGCGGTGAGGGCCGATGTCGACGTTGAACGGGCTGTCCGGAGCAGGGGCGTTGATGCCGGCCCACGTCGTGGCGCCGATGCTCGCCAGGCCGTCGACGACCTGCGAGAGCGCGCGCCGCGGCGCGCGCAGCAGAGCCCGCGTGCCACGGGCTATCTCTGCGGGCACCGTCGTGCGTTCGCGCAGCGCCTCCCCGAGCAGCTTCGCGGGGCCGGGCAGCGGCTTGGCGGTCCACGGGACGGGCGGGCGCGAGCTGGGTACGGGATCCGGTGCGGTGTCGAACAGCACAGTCGTGATGTCGACTCCCGAGATGCCGTCGACGAGCGCGTGGTGGGTCTTGGCGATCAGCGCGAAGCGTTCGCCGGCCATCTGCTCCACCAGCCAGATCTCCCACAGCGGCTTGGAGCGATCCAAGCGCTGGGAGAACAACCGCCCCGCGAGCTGCTTGAGCGCCTTGTCGTCGGCCGGCTTGGGCAGCGCGGTGTGGCGGATGTGATAGCGCGGATTGAAGTGCGGATCATCGGCCCACACCGGCCGGCCCTGGCCGTAGGGCACGTTTGCCAGGCGCTGGCGGTAGCGCGGCACGAGATGCAGGCGGCTGACCACGTGCTCGACGAGCTCGTGCGGCGTCGGCGCCGTGCCCTCGAAGACCATCACCGAGGCGACGTGCATGTGCGCCGTGGAGTGATCCTCGAGATGCAGAAACGTCGTGTCGAGCGCGGTCAAGCGGTCCGGGTTGGCCATCGCGACGATTGTCGCGGTTTGTCAAGCCGGCGTCAACGACCGCGTGTCGATCGACGCCACGCGCGTGCAGGCGCGGATGACCGGCGCACGGTCGCTCCCCGCAGTCGCGGCCTGATCGGCGTTCGCACGCGAGGCACGCGAGGGCGCGCGGCGGGCGACGACAAAGACAAAGAGCCGGCCACGTGACCGGCTCTCTGCCGAGGAGAAAAGGGAAGACGTTGAGACTCGATCCGACCCAACCGACAATAGCCGATTCCTGGCTGGCTGGCCAGGAAGCATCTCGCGTCGCCGGCCGCGGCGGTGCGACGATGGCATGATGGCCCTCTTTGACTTCAACGAGGAGGACTGTCATGGCCGGTACCGGAGACAACCCTCGAGGAGACGCCGGCGAGGAGGAGCACGCTCCAAGGGCGAGGCTCATGCAGGAAGTCGCCGACCAGATGGACGCGATCGAAGCAGACTTCGGCGACGGCTTCGAAATCGGGCGCGTCATCACGATCGTCGAGGTCACCGGACCCGACGGCACCGTCGGGATCCGTGTTCGCGCCGGGCAGCTCCCCTGGGTCTCGCTGGGGATGCTCGAGTGGGCGAAAAAAAGCCTGGAAGCCGCAGCGGGGTAGCCGCCCCGTCGACGTGACCGCGCGGGCCGTTCCGGCACGCCCTCCCGCGCGCGTGCAGCCGCGCAAAGCGGCACTGCGATGCGGAAAAGCCATCAAATCACCACCTTGCAGGCAGCCCTCAGTGTGTGTCCGTAGTCACAGAAGGACCCCTCGAACTGCCTCTAGGCTGCGAACAACTGTTCGACTCTGCTGAGTCGCCGCCGTCCATGGCGGCGATCGGGGAACCCACCGCCGGCCTGTCGTTGCAGGGCCGGATGGGGCGAATCGCCCACTGATGTGGACGTAACGCCCGGCTGACGCGCGTCTGTTTCGCGCGGTCCGCCGGACGTGAGCCCGACAGCTAACCCCGTAGGCGGAACCCAAGGAGGTTCGCATCGATGTACGTTCCCGCGCCGCCGGCGCAGCATACCCCCGCGCTTGCTCCTGTCGAGATCGTCTCGGCGACGCAAGCGCTCGCAACTCCGCCCCTGGGGCGGGCGCTGAACACGACGCTGCGGGTGCGCAGAGCCAGCTTGAACGTGCTCGACGGCCGCCGCGTCAGCGTTGCCGGGGCGCTCAGCCCCGCGGTCGCCGGGCGCACGGTCACCCTGCAGGTGCTCGGCCGTCACGGGTGGCGCAACGTGTCCCGCACGCGCACCGCCGCCAAGGGTCGCTTCAGGCTGGTCTACCTGCCGCACCAGACCGGCAGTGAGCGCGTCCGCGTCGCCTTCGCCGGCGATTCCCTCGGCCTGCCGTCGCACCGCCGCCTCGGGCGCTTGAACGTCTACCGCCTCGCCGGTGCATCGTGGTACGGGGGCGGCGGCGGTCTCGCATGCGGCGGCTCGCTCACCGGCGCCACGCTCGGCGTCGCCAACAAGACGCTCCCATGTGGCACGCTGGTGACGCTCCGCTACAACGGACGCTCGGTGCGCGTGCCGGTGGTGGACCGCGGACCGTATGTCGCCGGACGCGAATTCGACCTCACCGAAGCCACCAAGCAGGCGCTCGGCTTCGGCGATACCGGACAGCTGTGGAGCACGCGCTGAGCGCGGCCGCCTGAGCCCGAATGCCCGGGGGAGGCTCGAGCTCGTTCCCCCGGGCCGTCGCACGCCCGGTGTTGCTCGCGTTTGGGCAGGTTCGTGCAGGGCTTGGGTTTCTCGCCGGGCGTACGTTGAATCTCCTGAATGCCCGCCTCTGCGAAGACCCCGCGCACGCATCTCTGGTTCGACAGCGTCGGCGAGTGGAGCTGGCCCGGAAGGGCAGCCGAAGCCGTCGAAGCGCTGCCACCCGCCTGGGTGCCGGCGTTCCCGCCTCGCCTCGAACCCGTAGCCGTCAGCGGCTCGCCGCCCGGGTCCTGGCAGCAGCCGCGCTCGGCGCCGCGCATGCTCGGCCTGGGTGTGCTGCTCAGCGCTCTCGCGGCGATCGGCGCGGGGGTCGCGCTGCACGGGCCGCAGGGCATCGAGCGCGCAATCGGCTTGCGCAACGGCGCGCCCGCTCCGGAAGTGGCCGTCGTCGACGCCGTGACCGCCCGACCGCTGCCGACGCTTCAGGCCACCAGCCACGACAAGGGCGGCAGCTCGATCGACACCGCCCGTTTCACCTCTGCGGCGCTCGCGGGGGCGGGCTCCATCCACGTCTACCTCCCGCCGGGTTACGCGAGCACCACGCAGCGCTATCCCGTGCTCTACCTGTTGCACGGCAACAGCCAGCGGGCGACGGCGTTTCTCGAGATCGGGCTGCAGGGCCAGCTGGACACGTTGATCGCGCGCCGCGAGATCCCCCCGCTGATCGCCGTGATGATCCAGGGCGGCCCGGGCGCCAACAACTGGCGCGACCACGGCACCCGTCGCTATGAGAGCTACGTGGTCGAAGTGCAGGAACTCGTCGACCGGATGCTCCCGACCGTCGCCTCGCGCGGCGCTCGCGCGATCGCCGGCGACTCGATGGGCGGCTACGGCGCGATGAACCTCGCGCTCGGCCATCCGCAGCGCTTCTCCGTGGTCGAGAGCTGGCTCGGCTTCTTCAACGGCCTGTCCGACGAGCTGCGCGCCGCCCGGCCCGTGATCGCCCGTCACGGCCTGCAGGCGTTCGTCTACGGCGGCGCATCCGACAACGTCGCCGACGCGACCGAGAACGCCCCGTTCGCCGCAGCGCTGCGAGCCGCCGGGGCGCGTGCACACAGCGCTGTCTATCCCGGAGAACACGACATGCAAACGCTGCACGCGCACCTCGCGCACATGCTGCGCTTCGCCGGCGGCGCACTCGCCGAGAACGCCCGCGCCCAGGCCGCCGGCTCACCGGCCGCGACCGTCGGCGCCAGGAACACGACGGCCGCCGCGAGATGAGCTTGCTGCGCGCCAGACGAGATCCACCGAGGCGGTCCACCGCCGTCGGCGCGGCGTCGATCGGTGCGCTCGCGGCAGGCGCATTCGCCGGCGGGGCCGTGGCGATCGGCGCATTGGCGATCGGCCGGCTCGCTATCCGGCGCGCGGCGATCGGCTCGCTGAAGGTCGGCGACCTGGAGGTCGGGCGGCTGACCGTCGGCGAGCTGCGCGTCGAAGGCCGCCAGGCGGGTACGCCGGCCAACGGCCGTGCGATCCCCGGCGGCGGAGACCCCGCCGCCGGCGCAGGCACCGGGACCACAGGCGCCTAGCACTCTCCTGGCCAGCTGGCCAGTATGATCGCCCTACCGGTCCGCGACCACGATGGGGGAGGCCCAGATGGCATCCGTTTCCAGCGATCTCGAGAACGTCCTGCTTGCCGAGAAAGCGATCTGGGCCGACGGCCCGCCGCACGAGCTGTTCAAGCAGATGCGCAGCCGGTGCCCGATCCACTGGACCGAGCGCGTCACCGAGTACCCCAACGAGAAGGGCTTCTGGTCGGTCACGACCGCCGAGGACATCCACACCGTCAGTCGCGACTGGCAGTCCTACTCGTCCGCACACGGCGTCACGGCCGTCTCGGAAGTGTTCCCGCTCGAGCTCACGCGCGCGATGTTCATCGGCATGGACCCGCCCAAGCACGATCGCCTCAAGGCGCTCTTCCAGGCCGGCTTCACGCCCAAGCGCATCGCTGCGCACGAGGACGAGATCAGGGCGATCGTGGTTGACGTGCTCGACCGCCTGCAGGGCCGGGAGACGTGCGATCTCGTCCTCGACGTCGCCCAGCCCGCCGTCTCGCGCGTGATCGGCCGCTTCATGGGCATTCCCGAAGAGGACGACGCGATCTGGGCCCGGCTGATGAACTCGACGCTCTCCGGCGACGACAAAGACCTCAACCCCGAGGGCATCGACGGGGTGCTGCAGAAAGACATTCCAGAGATCTTCGAGCGTTGCGGGCGAATGATCGCTGAGCGCCGCGAGCGCCCGACAGACGACCTCACCACCGTGCTCGTCAACGCCGAGATCGACGGTGAGAAGCTCGAGGAACACGAGATCGTGATGGGCTTCTTCCTGCTCGTCGCCGCCGGCAACGACAGCACCAAGGCCACCTACACGAGCGGCATGCGCGCCCTGATGGAAAGCCCAGAGCAGCTGGCGCTGCTGCTCGACGACCCGTCGCTCGTTCCCGGCGCCGTCGAGGAGTCGCTGCGCATGTTCCCCGCCTTCGCGCACTTCCGCCGCACGGCGACGCGCGACACCGAGCTGCACGGGCAGAAGATAAGCGAGGGTGAGAAGGTCGTGCTGTGGTACGTCTCCTCCAACCGCGACGAGTCGCGCTTTGACGACGTCGACCGCTTCGACGTCCGACGCGAAGCCGAGCACCAGGCCTTCGGGGCCGGCGGCCGGCACTTCTGCCTGGGCACCGCGCTCGCGCGATTGGAGCTGAAGATCCTCTTCGAGCAGACGCTCGAGCGCTTCCCCGCCATGACGATCGCCGGTGAGCCCAGCTACGTCGAATCGGGCTTCCTCAACCAGATGAAGACGCTGCCGGTGCGGCTCGTCGCGTAGTCGACCGCCCAACGCCGCCAGAGACGCCGATCGGGTCGCCGCGATGCCCGTCGCGTCGGCGCCGGCGCGGCGCGTCAGGCGAGCGCCGCCATGCGGCCTGCGAGGAAGCGCAGGGCGATCTCGCGCTGAGCCGCGCCGGAGGCGCCCGCGAGCAGCTCGCCGTATGACAGCTCGGCGCCGGTGAACCCCGTAGCGCTCCACAGGTCATCGTCGGGCACCCCGCCCCACGGTGCCACGTACACGTAGGGTTCACGGTGTGACCGCGCCCGCCCTCCGCATCCGTTTACGCCAGGCCGTGCTGGTCGCCGCCGAGCTGGAGCCCGTCGAGCGCTCGCTGCGCGACGCGCTCGGCCTCGGCGAGCCGTTTCGCGACCCCGGGGTCGAGGAGTTCGGCCTGCGCAACGCCGTCTTTGCGCTGGGCGACTGCTTTCTGGAGATCGTTTCGCCCCTGCGAGCAGGGACTGCCGCAGGTCGCTACCTGCAGCGCCATGGTGGCGATGGCGGGTACATGGTGCTGTTCGATCTCGAGGATCTCGACGGGGCGCGCTCTCGCGCCGAGCGCGACGGCGTGCGCGTCGTCTGGCGCATCGACCTTCCCGACATCTCCGGCACGCACCTGCACCCCGGCGACATGCGCGGCGCGATCGTCTCGCTCGACCGCTCGCAGCCCTACGGCACCTGGCGCTGGGGCGGCCCGCAGTGGACCGGGCGTACCGGCAGCGGTGCACCGGGGCGCCTGGCGGCGATCACCGTCGCCGTCGACGATCCACTCGCCGTGGCCGAGCGCTGGGGGACCGTGCTCGGCGCGCCATTCGCCGAGGGCCCGCAGACGGCGCTCGCGCTCGACGGCGCCGAGGTCCGTTTCAGCCGGGCACCAGGCCAGGCCGGCGAAGGGCTCGTCGAGATCGGATTCGCCGACGTGCCAGCGCTCGCGGCCGCCGGCGGCGCCGTCGACGTCGGCGGCGTCCGCCTGAGTGCGCTGGCGCCGGTTGGGCACTAGCGACAGCGCGAAGGCCGCCAGCCCGGTCGCGCCGGCGGGCGCGTTAACCGGCCAGCGGCGCGAAGCGCGGCTCGCGCCGCTCGAGGAAGCTGGTCACGCCCTCGGCGAAGTCCGGCGCGGTGAACGACTGCAGCATCAACCGGTCAGCCTCCGCCAGCGCATCCGGCGCCGCGCGCTCGAGGTCGGCATAGACCTGGCGCTTCATCGTCGCCATGCTCGCAGGGGAGCAGTTCACGGCCAGGTCGCGCGCGTATGTCAGCGTCTGCTCGAGCACCTTCTCACGCGGCATCGCCGCGTTGACCAGACCCATCGCCGCGGCCTCGCGCCCGAGCACCACGCGCCCAGACAGCAGCAGGTCCAGGGCCCGCGCCGGGCCGACCAGGCGCGGCAGCACCCATGAGATGCCGTGCTCTGCGACCAGGCCGCGGCGCGCGAACGCCGTCGTCAGCTTCGCGTCCTCGGCGGCGAAGCGCAGGTCGCACATCAGGGCCTGCACCAGCCCGATCCCCGCACATGGCCCGTTGATCGCTGCGATGATCGGCTTGGGCACAGTCAGCGGGTAGGTCTGCGCGGTGCGCGCGCCGTTTCGCTGGTCCTCGCTGACGCCGTCCTCGTTGAGCGCCTGCAGCTCCTGCATGTCAGCACCCGCGCAGAATCCGCGACCGGCGCCCGTCACGACGATCACGCGCACCTGCTCGTCCGCCGCGCACTCGCCGAGAGCGGCGAAGTAGTCGCGCTCGAGCTCCTGCGTCCACGCGTTCAGCCGCTCTGGGCGGTTCAGCGTGAGCGTCGCCACGCCGTCCGTAACTGCTTTCAACACGACCTCACTCACGACCGCTCCTTTCGCCGGATCCTCCGAGCCTACACGGCCGCCCTAGCAGGGTCTAAGCGCCGCGGCGGCGGCGCGCCTTCAGCATCGCGCGCGCGATCGTCAGCGGGTGGTTCAGCGCCAGCGCGAGCCTGCCCAGAGCCGAGCGCGGGTCGCGCCCCAGGCCGAGCTGGCGCAGGATCGTCAGCTGATCGAAGTACACGCGCTCGCACACCAGCTCCTCGCCCTCGAACAGGAACAGGGCGGTCATCTGGCAGCGAAACGAGCGGCCCGTCGGCGGCAGCGCGCGCAGCGGCCCGAGGTGCGTGCCCAGCAGGAGGAACTCGGCGATCACCGCGTCCTCGGCGTGGTGCAGGGCGATCAGCTCGTTGCGCTGGTCGGGGAAGGCCGCGCGCGTCTCGGCGTAGTAGCGGGCGACCTCCGCCTCGCCGTCGTAGATCTCGCCGGTCGCGATCAGCTCGTAGCGCGGATGGCCGAACGTGCGCATTGTCGTGTCGAAGTCGTGCACGTTCTCCGACTGCATGTGCTCGCGCACGAGCGCCTCGCGGCCGGCGCGCAGCGTGTCGGCGGCTGAGCCGCTGGGCTGGGACGCTGGCATCGCGGCTGGCGCCCGGCTGCTCCGCGGGGCCTCAGGCCGCGGCCGAGGCGCCGAGCCGGTCGGCGAGGATCGCCGCCAGCTGCGCGCGGTGGCGCTTTGCGCCGCCGAGCAGCGCCGCGTCGAGCTGCGCGCGCTTGTACAGCCAGTGCACGTCGGCCTCCCAGGTGAAGCCAATCCCGCCGTGCGCCTGGATCGCGCTCGCCGTCACCTCACGCCCGGCGTCGGACGCTGAGGCCTTTGCCATCGCCGCCGCCTCTGCCAGACGCTCGGGGTCGGCGTCGGCCGTCCATGCCGCAAAGGCCGCGTTGGCGCGCGCCTTCTCGGTCTCCAGCAGCATCTGTGCGCAGCGATGCGAGACCGCCTGGTAGGCGCCCACCGGCACGCCGAACTGGTGGCGCTCCTTGACGTAGTCCACGGTCATCGCAAGGGCGCGGTCGCAGACCCCAACGAGCTCTGAGCTGACCGACACCAGCGCGCGGCCCAGCCCGGCGCACACGTCGCCCAGCGGCTCGCCGGCTCCCTCGGGTGCGCCCACGCGCGCGGCAGTGCGCGTCGGGTCGATCGCCGCCAGTGGACTCACGTCGGCCTCGTCGGCGCCGAGCACGCGGCCCGCGCCGTCGTCCTCCACCAGCACCAGCACCTGCGCGTCAGCGCCGCCGATCACCAGCTCGGCGATGCCGTCGACGGCCGAGCCCAGCGCGCCGATCGTCTCGCCCGAGGCCAGTCCCGGCAGCCAGCGCTCGCATTGCTCGGCCGTGCCCGCCTGCTCGATCACCGCGGCGGCCATCGCGCTCGGCAAAAACGGCACCGGCGCCAGCGAGCGCCCGAGCTCCTCGCAGAGGATCGACAGCTCGATCTGTCCCAGGCCCTGGCCGCCGTGCTCCTCGGAGATCGCTATCCCCGGCCAGCCCAGGGCGCTCAGCTCGCGCCACAGCGTCTCGTCGACGGTGCGCGCCTCGGCGTGCTCGCGCACGCGGGCCGGCGTCGCGCGTTCGGAGAGCAGGTCGCGCGCCGTACGCTGGATCTCGCGCTGGTCGTCTGTGAAGCCGAAGTCCATGCGCTACGCGGCCCGTCCTGCGGAGCCCCGAGAGGGGCGCAGCCGATAACGGTGAGAACTCCTCATGCCGCGACCTTCAGGCGGGGGAGCCCGAGCACGCGCTCGGCGATGATGTTCTTCAGGACCTCCGTCGTGCCGCCCTCGATCGTGTTGCCGCGCGCGCGCAGCAGCTCATAGCTCCAGCTCTCGCCGACCGTCAGCGCGTCCGGGCCGACGACGTCGACCGCCAACTGCGTAAGGCGCTGGTTGGTGTCCGACCACAGCCACTTGACCAGCGAGCCCTCCGGGCCCGGCTGGCCGTAGCGCTCGGCGTCTGTCAGGCCCTTCCACGCGAGCAGGCGGATCGACTCGCAGCGCACGTGCAGCTCGGCCAGCGCGTCGGCGTACAGCGGGTCCTCCAGCAGGCCGCGTTCGGCCGCGATCGCGATCACGTCGTCGAGCAGCTGGCGCAGGCGGATCTGCAGCGCGAAGCCAAGCCCTGCGCGCTCGTTCATCAGTGTCGTCAGCGCGACCTTCCAGCCGTTGCCCACGCCGCCGACGACGTTCGCGTCGGGGATCCGCGCCTCCTCGATGAACAGCTCGTTGAACTCCGCCTCGCCAGTGATCTGTCTGAGAGGGCGCACCTGGACGGCGGCTTGCTCCATGTCCATCAGGAAGTAGGTCAGGCCCTTGTGCTTGGCGACCTCGCCGTCGCTGCGCGCGACGAGCATGCACCACTTTGAGTACTGCGCACCACTCGTCCACACCTTCTGGCCCGTCACGACCCACTCGTCGCCGTCCTTCACCGCCCTCGTTTTCAGCGATGCCAGATCAGAGCCGGCGTCGGGCTCTGAGAATCCCTGGCACCAGATCTCCTCGCCGGAGAGGATCGGGCTGAGGTAGCGCTCCTTCTGCTCGTCGGTGCCCCAAACCATCAGCGTCGGGCCGCCCAGCAGCAGGCCGAGCACGTTCGCCGCCATCGGCACGCGCGCGCGGCCGAGCTCTTCGAAGTAGATCGCCGACTCCGTCAGCGACGCCCCGCGCCCGCCGTACTCCGTCGGCCATGCCGGCGCCGCCCAGCCCGCGTCGTACAGCTTGCGCTGCCACTCGCGCCGCCAGGCGTAATGCGCCTCCTCACCTTCGCTCGTCGGCGCCTCAGCGGGCTTGTTCGCCGCCAGCCACTCGCGCAACTCGTCGCGAAACGCCGTCTCCTGCTCTGAGAAGGTCAGATCCATCGCTGTCGCTAAGCGTATCCCAGGCAGGCTTGACAGTGACAGGACACCTTGTTTGTCGCATCCGTGCGCGGCGCCTCGCCGCCGCGTATCCTCGCAGCCGCCGCCGGGCGCCCCGCTAGATTCGATCGTCCATGTCCGCGCCCGCTTCCAGCCTGCGCGTCGCGCACCTGGATGCCGACGCCTTCTACGTATCGATCGAGCTGACGCGCCATCCCGAGCTGCGCGGGCAACCCGTCGTCGTCGCCGGGACTGGACCGCGGGCGGTCGTCACCACCGCGAGCTACGAGGCGCGCAAGTACGGCGTCGGCTCGGCGATGCCCGCGGCGCGCGCGCGGCGGCTCTGCCCGCAGGCGATCTTCCTGGCACCCGACTTCGCCACCTATCGAGCCGTCTCACGCACCGTCATGGACCTCGTACGCGAGCACGTCGAGCTCGTCGAGGTCGTCGGGCTCGACGAGGCCTACCTCGACCTCAGCGGGCTCTTGTCGCCGCGCGCCGCGATGCGGCGACTCGTGCACGCGATCCGCGACACGACGGGGCTGAACGCGTCGGTCGGCATCGGG
>JAXDGQ010000336.1:0-6837 GCA_034664965.1 Solirubrobacteraceae bacterium
CCAGCGTCAGGTCGAGCTCGGCGAGCAGGCAGCGCAGCACGTGCTCCACGCCGGCCTGGCCGTCGAGCGCGAGTCCCCACACATAAGGGCGGCCGATGCACACGGCGTCCGCGCCGAGCGCCAGCGCCTTGAACACATCGGCGCCGGACCGCACGCCGCTGTCGAACAGCAGCGCCAGCCCGCCCGGCACCGCCGCGCGGATCGACGGCAGAGCGTCGAGCGCGCCAATCGATCCGTCGACCTGGCGCCCGCCGTGGTTTGACACGAGCACCCCGTCGACGCCCGCGTCCACCGCCTGCCTGGCGTCCTCGGCGTGGACGATCCCCTTCAAGACGATCGGCAGGCGGGTCTGCCCGCGCAGCCACTCGATGTCCGCCCAGGTCACCGTCGGGTTGGCGAACTGATAGGCCCAGTGGCCGATCGCCGGACCCGGGTCCTCCTCGGGCGGCTTGTCCAGCGCGGCGCGGAAGACGGGGTCGCTGAAGTAGTTGGCCACCCCCTCCCCTTTGAGGAACGGCAGGTAGGCATTGGCGAGATCGCGCGGTCGCCAGCCGAGAAACCACGTGTCGAGAGTCAGCACGATCGCTCCGTATCCGGCGCGCTCGGCGCGCTCGACGAAGCTCGACGCCAGATCGCGATCGCGCGGCCAGTACAGCTGATACCAGCGGCTGCTCTCCCCCATCGCGTCGGCGACCTGCTCGATCGAGTGCGATGCGGCGGTGCTGAGGACGAACGGCAGGCCGAGCGAGGCGGCGGCGCGGGCGGCGGCGAGCTCGGCGTCCGGGTGCACGATCGACTGCACGCCAACCGGAGCGAGCATCAAGGGGGCGGGCATCGCCGTTGCCAGCACCGACGTGGCCAGGTCTCGCTGAGAGACGTCGCGCAGCATCCTCGGCACGATCCGCCAGCGCTCGAACGCGTCGAGGTTGGCCTGCATCGTGCGCTCCGAGCCGGCTCCTCCGGCGACGTAGCCGTAGGCCTCCGCGCTCATCGTCTCGCGGGCCCGCTCCTGCAACTGCGCCGCGGAGATCGGCAGCCCGGGCCTCTGCTCGAGCAGCCCCCCCGCGTAGATCCCGTACTGAAAGCTCGCGTAGTCCGGCAGCGCTGCCAATGGGTCGGCGTCGTTCATCGGAGGCGGAGCCTACCGGGGGTCCTCGACCTCGACCTCGCGCAGGCGGTGCGAGTCGACGTCATAGACAAAGCCCCGCACGACCTCGCGGTGGAGCAAGAACGACGAGCGGCGCACGCGCAGGACCGACTGGCGCACGTCTGCATCCAAATCGCTGAACGACTCGATCGCAAACGCGGGGGCAACGCCGGTCGCCTCCTGCAGCTCGGCGCGAAAGCCGTCGTCGCTGAGCGACAGCATGCCGCAATCGGTGTGGTGGACGAGCATCACCTCACGCGTCCCCAGCCGCCTCTGGGAGACGGCGAGCGAGCGGATCACGTCGTCGGTGATCACGCCGCCCGCGTTGCGCAGGATGTGCGCCTCGCCGTCTCCCAGCCCCAGCGCCGAGAAGACGTCCAGCCGCGAGTCCATGCACGTCACGACCGCCAGCCGCCTGCGCGGGCGGACATCCAGATGCTCGGCCGGCAGCGAGTCGGCGAACGCCTGGTTGTTGGCCAACAGCTCGTCGATCGCGTCCATACGGGCGCACCCTAGACGCTCGCCGCCGGCGGCGAGCAACCGGCGAGCCGCCACGCGGCATCGGCTGTCAGCGCACGACCGTCAGCGTCGCCCGCATTCCCCGCCCGGCGTGTTCGGGTAGCGAGCACCACAGGCGATAGACGCCCGGCGTGAGGTTCAAGGTGCCGTTCCAGCGCTGGCCGGGAGTCAGTTGCGGCGCGACGATTTCACGCCTCGAGCCGACGGCGCGCAGGCGCAGGTCGTGCGGGTCCGTGCCGCGATCCAATGCCTGCAGCATGAGCGGGCCGGCCTTGACGGCCCCGCGCGAGAGCAGCAGGCGGTACTCGATCTGGATGACCTGCAGGCGCGCCGGCGTCACAGATGCCGCGGCGGCCTGCGGCGGGCGCTGACCGGCGTGCCGATCGGCCTGCGCAAGGCCGGCCATCGGAGCAATCGCGCCGGCGGCGAGGGCGAGCGCCCCGAGCGCGACGGCGCGCCAGCGGCTCATCTGACCAGCCGCGACCGCGCCAGCGAAGCGGCGCCTGGAACGATCGGCGCGGCGTCGTGGCCGAGCCACTGCTCCAGCAGCGAGCAGTACAACCCGCGAAAGTCAGACGTCGCGCGCAAATTGCCCAGATCGTCCAGGCCCGCCGCGAGCCCTGGCCACTCGCCGACCATCGTGCCGGCGGCCCGCGTGCCGATCACGAAGGCGCAACCCGCCGCGCCGTGATCGGTTCCGCCCGAGGCGTTCTCCTGCGGGCGCCGGCCGAACTCCGACCACACCAGCGTCAGCACGCGGTCGGCCAGCCCGCGCGCCTCCAGATCGCGCTGGAAGGCCAGCAGCGTCTGCGCGGCCGCGTCGAGGCCTTTGTTGAAGTCCTCGGCCTGGTTGTCGTGCGTGTCGAACACCGATTCCGTGGAGACGCTCACGCAGCGCAGCGGCAGCCCGGCGCCGAGCAGCTGCGCGACCGACGCCATGCGCTGCGGGAAGTGGTCGTCGGACTTGGGATAGCCCGCCGGCAGGGCCGGCGCGGAACCGCCGGGGTCCGCCTGAAACGGCGTCAGCTGGCGGCGCAGCGCGTTGGACATCAGAGCCGCCTGCCCGGACTGTCTCATCGCCGCGTCGCCGGAGCGCGCGCCGACGCCGCCGAGCGCGTCGAAGCAGTCGTACATGATCTCCTGCGGCGGGCCCCACACATCCCTGGCATAGAAGGAGTAGGAGGACGGCGTGTCGATCGCCGCGACGGGCATGCGCGCGGTAGCCAGCGACGGCTGCAGCGACTCGTCCAGGCAGAGTCCCTGCAGCGGGTTGTCCGGCGCGCCCGTCAGGTCCAGGTAGCGCCCCATCCAGCCGGTCAGCAGGTCGGTCTGGGTTGCACCGACCTCCCAGAAGTGACGGCTGGTGAAGTGCGACTGGTCCGGGTCGGCGTAGCCGACCGCCGGCATCACGCTGACCTTGCCCTCGCCGTGCAGCTGTGCCAGCGGCGCCGCCTGCGGGTGCCAGTGCAGGCGGGGATCCTCCGAGAACGCAGGGCCGGCGCCTTCGGGCAGGCCGAGCGCCGGCCGGTACCTGGCGTACAGCGGGTCGCCGGCCGGATAGAGCACGGACATCGCGTCGATGCCGCCCTGCAGGTAAACGCTCACCAGCACCGGCTGTGCCGGCGCCGCGGCGGCCTGGGCGATCCCCTCCTCGAACACCCGCGGGTCAAGCGCGCGCCCGGCGCCGTAGACCGACAGCGCCAGCCCGGCGGAGGCAAGCAGAAACCCGCGCCGTGAGAGGCCGGTGCCGGCCGGGACGGGCATGCCGGGGTCGATCGCCGGCAGCCCGCGCCCGGCCTGTGCGGCGGCGTGGCGCAGCAGCTCTGCGCGGTTGTAGTCGCGACAGCCACAGGCCCTGTGTGGGGCGGGGCCGCTCATCTCAACTCGTCTGGTAGTCCGGGCTGGCCACGACTAGCGCCCGCAGCGCGCCCAGCGCGAGCGCAGGGTACTGCTCGCGCTCCCACGACGCGCTCGCGGCGTCGACCGCGGCCGACTTGGCGTAGGCGACCAGCGCGCCCCGCGTCGCCGCGCTGACGGCCGGCCGGCCCCAGAAGTCCAGCGCCTGCGCGGCCAGGCGCCGCGGGTCGACCGGCGCGCCCCGGCGGTGCCCGCCCGGCGTCAGCGCGCGCGCGTCGTCGATCATCTGCGCGCACAGATTGAAACGCGCCAGCCAAGTTCCCGTGTTCAGCCATCGATCGGCTTCCCAGCCGGCGACGTTCGGCGGATAGAACGGCATCTGCCCCGCGAGGTTGGACTCCCATGCCCACGCGTCGGTGTCGATGTAGCGCCCGATCCCCCGCAGCATCCCGGCGATCTGCACGATCGGCGGCTTGACCATGCGCGGCCCGGAGTGCACGAGCGGATGCATCAGCATCGCCTCCACGACAGGACGGATCCGCTTGGCTGAAGAGACGTACAGTCGCTCGGCCGCCCGCGCGTCGCGGCGCGAGAGGGGCTCCGGGCAGAAGTAGGACCACAGCCGGCCGACGAAGTGGCGCGGGTGAGCGGGATGCTCGAGCGCGAGGCGCACGCTGTCGCGCCAGCCGAAGCGCCCGCGGTGGCCGTAGATGACCTTCACGCCGTCGTCGTGCAGCTTCGCGTCGAAGTGGAAGTTCTCGCGCTGCCCCGTCGCCTGGCTCCACACGCTCGTCCAACCCGTCAGCGCCCGCGCGTGCTCGCGCACGTCGCGCTCGCTGTAGCCCTGAGCAGCACCGAGCGTGAACAGCTCCTGCATCTCGCGCGCGTAGTTCTCGTTGGGGGCTTGCTTGGTGCTGTCGGCGCCGGACAGCCAGATCAGCATCGCCGGATCGGTCGTCATCGCAGCCAGCAGCGAAGGAAAGCTTCCAAGGCTCAGGCGGCGCTGGGTCTCGTTCTGCTCGATCATCAGCCTCTGCGAGTTGACCAGGTCGTTGCTCGTCGCGAACCAGTCGTGCCAGATCAGGGTCATCCGCTCGACCAGCGGAGCGCGGCTTCGCACCATCCTGTCCAGCCACCACAGCACGTCCTCTCCCCACGCGTCGTACGGGGCGATCGGCTGGCCGTTCTGCGTCGTCGGGGCCGGCCCGTGCAGCGAGCGATCGTGCGGGCGCGTCAGCGACAGCACGGCCGCGCGCAGCCCTTTGCGTGACAGCTTCGCCGCTTCGCCCCGCCCCGGCCCGAAGCCCGCGCGCCACAACAGCCGCTCGGCGTGCGCGGGCGTGAAGCGCCCGCCATAGACCGGCAGGTGCCCGTGCGGCGACGGCGCAGGCGCGTGGCGCCGGCGTCTGACCGTCTTGGATCCGCCGTGTACCCCGCGCGTATGAGCCACCGCTGCAATGGTCGACGCGTGCGGTCCTCTGCGCAATCGGGAATCCGTCCACGACCTCGGCGATGCGCGGGCGCGAGGCGGACGCGCTCAGACCCGCTAGCGCTTGCTCAGGTAGCGCGCGAGACCCTGAAAGCTCTGCTCGGGGGGCAGCGCCTGCCCGTAGGAGCCGGCTGTCTGACCGCCTCCCGCGCGGGCGCGCACCCTCGCGACGAAGCTCGCCTCGTCGCCCTCGGCCGCCCACGCCTCGACCTCGTCCAGGTGCCTGCGCAGAGCGGCCAGGTGCTCGGCGACATCGTCAAAGCCACCGAAGTGCGTCACGGCGAGGCTGCGCGGGCGCCAGCGTTCGATCGTGTCCAGCGAAGCCCGCCATGCCTGCAGGTCGATGTCCGGCGGCGGCGTCGGCGCGAGCACGCGTCCGGCGCCGATCCGCACGCCGGCGACGTCACCGGTGAACGCCCTTCCGCTTGGCTCGTGCAGATAGGAGACGTGGTGGGAGGCGTGACCGGGCGTGTACGCGACGCTGAACGGGCCGAGCCGCTCGCCGCCGCGCAGGACGCGCAGGCGCTCGGCGGGCACCGGCAGCACCTCGCCCCAGAGGCGCTCCATCTGCTCGCCGTACAGGCGCGTCGCACTGTCCAGCAACCTGCTCGGATCCACCAGATGCGGCGCGCCGCGCTCGTGCACCCACACCTCCGCATCGGGAAAGCGCCGCGACAGGGTCCCTGCCGAGCCGGCGTGGTCGAGGTGAATGTGCGTCAGCGCGATAGCCCGCGGCGGCTCGCGCTCGAGGAGCGCCATCAACGCGTCCAGGCTGCTGCTGGGCCCGGGATCGACGAGCACGTCGCCCACGCGCCAGGCGCCGATCACCCGCGGGCGCCCGAGGTGCAGCACGTCGATCAGCTGTGGCTCGCCGTCGCGCGATCCGGTCTCGTCCATGGTCGACTGGATTAGAACACGCCCGGGCGCAACGTCGCGCGCCCGCGCCGAGATCGGCCACGCGATCGCACCGATCATCGAAAAATGTCCTCTCCGCCGCATGCTCGGCGGTCAGACGCGCCGGCTGCGTGTGCACGCCCTAGGATGGTGGCGTGGAGAGTTCAGCCACCGCAGTCACCGAGGACTTCGGCGACCTCGAGCGCCATCGGCGCGAGCTGACGGCCCATTGCTACCGCATGCTCGGCTCGCCCTTCGAGGCCGAGGACGCCGTGCAGGACACGCTGCTGCGCGCCTGGCGCGCGCTCGACAGCTTCGAGGGCCGCGCGTCGCTGCGCTCATGGCTGTATCGCATCGCCACCAACGTCTGCCTGGACATGCTCGAGTCAAAGCAGCGCCGCGCGCGGCCGATGGACCTCGGCGAAGCGCGTTCGCCGAACGGCCCGATCGGCGAGATCCTGCCCGAGACGACGTGGATCGAGCCCGTCCCGGATGTTCTCGTCGTCGGTGATGCGGATCCCGCATCGGTCGCCGAGTCCCACGAGAGCATCCGCCTGGCGTTCGTGGCCGCGCTGCAGCACCTGCCGCCGCGCCAGCGTGCCGCGCTGATCCTCTGCGAGGTCCTGCAGTGGAAGGCCGCGGAGGTCGCCGAACTGCTCGACACGAGCGTCGCCGCCGTCAACAGCTCGCTGCAGCGGGCGCGCGCGACGCTGGAGCGCGCCGAGATCTCCATCGCCGGGCGCCGGCCGATCTGTGATCGGTCGCTCTCAGAGCACGACCGCGCGCTGCTCAGCCGCTACGTCGACGCCTTCCAGCGCTACGACATGGACGCGCTGACATCGCTGATCCACGAGGACGCGACGCAGTCGATGCCGCCGTATGAGCTGTGGCTGCGCGGGCGCGAGAACATCTTCAGCTGGTGGGTGGGGCA
>JAXDGQ010000337.1:0-4573 GCA_034664965.1 Solirubrobacteraceae bacterium
AGTCGATCGGCAGGGTGCCGTCGTTGAAGCGCGAGGCTTTGATCGCCCGCCCGCTCGCTATTTCCGCGGTGACGACGGGAAAGCTCTCGAGGCCGTTGTAGGCGTAGGCGAAGCGGCGCGCCGCGCCATCGGAGTCCACCGTCAGCCTCGCCTCGGCCGCCCGCGCCTGCAGTTCCCGCAGCAGGGCGGGTCCGCCGAGCACGTCTGTGCGCCCGCCCGGCGCGACTTCCGTCGCCGCGAGCACCGTTTTCCCATGTGCGCGCCCGATCGCTTCGATCAGCGCGTTGTCATTGCGCGCGTCGGTTTCGTGGGTGAACTCGAGATCGAGCGCGATCGCGCGCGCGCCCGCGGCGCGCAGCCGATCGATGACCTTCGCGTAGTAGCTCCGCGGGAACGGGAACTGCGAGTGCAGGTGCGCGCGCGTCAGATCCTGCAGCGTCGCGTTGTCGATCTGCACGAGCACGAAGTTCCCAGGCGGCTTCCTCGCGCCGCGAATCGAGAAGCGCGTGTCGAGCGTCTGCTGTTCGCTGCCTCTCAACAGATGCGTGGAGTAGGCGAGCACGCCCACCCCCCCCGCAAAGAGCGCGACGGCGATCAGCGAGATCGCCCGGCGCTGTCGTCTGCGTATCCGCATCACAGGCGCAGGACGGTGCGCCGTCCCGTGAGGTCGGTGGCATCGGGGCGGCTGCCGAGCAGCCATGCAGGAGCGTCTTGCAGAGCCGCTGTCGCGGCTCTACGTCCGGCGGCCCGGGCCTGGTCTATCTGATGGAACTCGAGCATGCCTACGCCGACCACGGGAACCTTGATCGTCATGTCGGCATGCCGGCGAGCGGACTCGTCCGTGTTCGCGCTGCTGAGCAGCGCGATCCGCGCCATCGTGTCGGTCAGCGGCGGCAGCCGGCCGTGGGGGCGGTCCTTGTGCGTCTTGCCGCCGGCTTCGTTCGTGGATGGCGCCCCCGCGTCGCCCTGCTTGATGTCGATCGCCAGCACCGGACCCTCGCCAGTTGCGCTCATCGGCGCAAGCGGCAGGTTGTCCAGCAGCGATCCGTCGATCAACAGGCTCTCCTCGCGGCGAACGGGCGGAGCGATCAGCGGCAAGGCGATGCTCGCGCCGACCGCCTCGGCGAGTGGGCCGTGGCGATCGATCGTCAGGCTGCCGGTGCGCAGGTCTACGCTCGCACAGTAGAGCGACCGCGGGAGCTCCTCGATGCGCGCGGCGCCGAACACGCGATCGAGCATCGCCTGCACCTTTCGGCCCTTGATCAGCGCGGCTCGCGGGATCGTGTAGTCGTTGATCGGGTTGCGCCTGACCCACTCCTCATAACAGCAGGCGTCGATCGCAGCGCTGTCGTGGCCGGCGGCGAGCAGGCCGCCGACGAATGCCCCCATGCTCACACCGCCGACGCGATCGACCGGCACCCCGGCGTCCAGCAGCACGTCGATCACGCCCAGGTGTGCGAACGCTCTTGCGCCGGCCCCCGCGAGCACGACGCCGAGCGAGCGGCCCGCGAGTCGGCGTGCCATTCGCGCCATCTGTTGGTGGCGATCACCGCTCGTGGAGATCGCATGGGTGCTGGGCGGCCCGAGCCGCGCAATCCAGCCGGCCAGCGCCCCCGAGCCCGGCTCGATCCCGTAACCGACGAGGTCCGAGCCGCGCAACCTCGCGATGTGCTCGGCCTCAGCCGGGGACTCGCCCTCGCCCGCGCCGGGCGCGGCCTCGGCCGCGACGGCGAGCACGCGGTCGGCGCGCGACACGCAGAAGTCGTCCCAGCCGCGCCTGCGACGATCGCCATCGCACACCATGATCACGTGGTCGTGATCGAGCTCGCAGCGCTCGATCACCGGTCCGAACCGGGCGACGGCGTCTGCTCGCCCGAGTGGCGGTGCTTCTCCGTCGCCCGCGGCCTCGGGGTACAGGACGGCGACCTTGCCGAGAGCGCACATCGCTCTGCTCAGCTCGTCGGCCACGTCGAGCAGCCGAACGCCCGGGCTGACCGCGCAGAGGGCGATGGTCACCGGCCGCGCGCGGCGGTGCACCGGGAGCGCGCGGCTGGCCTGCAGCTGGGTGCTGAGCACGCGCGTCAAGCTGAGCGCGAGCTCGGGCTCAGAACGCAACAGCGCGTCGAAGTGCCGCTTGTCGATCTTCAGCACATCGGTGTCGCGCAGGGCGCGGATCGACGCGCTGCGCTCGGAGTCGCTGAGCAGTGCGAGCTCTCCCAACACCGCACCGCGGGTCAACGTGTTCAAGGCTTCGAGCTCGGGTTGCTCCTGGAGCACCTCGAGGTGCCCGACGCGCACGACGTACACGCCATCGGCCGGTTCGCCTTCGCGAAACAGCCACTCGCCGCGGGCCACGCTCACGTTGGCGGCGAGGCCGGCGATCTGCTCGAGCATCGCCTCGGGGAGGCCGGCGAACACGTGGACGTTGCGCAGGAACTCGGCCACGGTCTGCGCTGCGACCACCGCCCGCTCGCCCTCGGACTCGGCGAGGCTGGGGAGCCGCGCGGGCCCGTCGGACTCGGCCGCGCTGCCGTCCAGTGCGAGTGCTCCGGTGAAGCGATGTTCAACGGGGTCGCCCTCGCTGTCGTGTGTCGCGATCAGCGCGAGGCATGGAATCGCGCCCGCCACGAAGCAGCCCCCAGCGAAGAGCCATCCGTGCCGCAGCGCGTGGAAGGTCTCCTCGCCGGCGATGGCGATCAGGATCGCTACCCCGAGCGCGGCGCCGAGTTGCGCTGCGACCGAGTTCAGCGAGGTGGCGACGGCGAAGCGCGGCCCCGGCACCGAGTCGACCGCGACGCCGGCGAGCGTCGGGAAAGTAAGCCCCGCACCTACCCCGAGGATCACCATCCCGGGTAGCCAGCCGCCGAGGAAGTCGGGCTCGCTGCCGAGTGCCAAGGCGAAGTAGGCCATGCCGGCCGCCCATACGAGCGCCCCCAGGGCGAGCACCGGGCGGTGGTCCAGCCGTCGCACGAGGCGGATCGTCGGCGCGGCCAGCGCCATCGCGACGAACGGCTCGGGCGTCAGCGCCAGGCCGGCCGTGAGGATCGAGTAGTGCCAAACGCTCGTGAGAAAGAGCACGTTGCACAGCGTGTAGGCGAAGAAGCCCGTCGCCATCAGCAGGGTCGCGGTGTTCGACAGCACGAAGCCGCGGATGCGCAGCAGCGACGGGTCGATGACCGGCGTGCGCTCGCGCGTTGCGCGCAGGGCGAAGTAGCCCGCGAGCAGCAGCGACGCGAGCAGCGCGCCGAGCACGCGGCCGTTGTCCCAGCCCCATTCCTCTCCCTTGACGATGGCGAGCACGAGTGCGGCGATCGCGAGCGCGAGCACGAGACCGCCCAGCAGGTCGGGCATGTAGCGCCGGCCAGGCGCGCGGCTCTCGACGAGGACCCGCCGCGCGAGCACGAACGCCAGTAGGCCGAGCGGGACATTGATCAGGAACACCAGCCGCCAGCTCGAAGCTGTGATCAGCAGCGCGCCCAGCGGCGGCCCGACCCCGGCGGCGAGGGCGGCGATGGCCGACCAAAGGGCGACCGCATGCACCCGCTCGTGCGAGTGATGGGCCTCGAGCACGATCGCCAGCGAGCTCGGCACCAGCACGGCGCCGGCCGCGGCCTCGACGACGCGCGCGGCGATCAGCGCGTTCAGCGACGGGGCCAGCGCGCACAGCGCCGAGGCGAAGGTGAACGCGACGAGCGAGAAGGAGAACACGCGACGCCGTCCGAGCAGGTCGGCGAGTTGACCGCCGCCGACGAGAAACGCGGCGAAGACGATGTTGTAAGCGTTGAGCACCCACGAGACGTTGGAGAGCCCCGAGCCGGCGAAGTGGTGAGCGATGTTCGGGATCGCGATGTTCACGCTGCTCGCGTCGACGAACGCCATCGAGCTGCCGAGCACGGCGACCGCAAGCACGGCCGTGGGCTTCGAGACCCGTCGCGCCCGCACCGGCGCCGCGACGCTGCCGTCAGTGCTGCCTGTCTCTGCGCGCGCCCCCAAACACGCGAGTGTAGGTGACGCTGGTCGTCGCACAGTGAATTGACTTCGCAGCGCATTGCATCTAGCGTGAGCGGGCAAGGTTCCGCCAGGAGACGGGGGCAACTCGGTGGAGACACAGTCGGTCATGGGGTTGGGGTCGTGCGCGCGTCAGCGCCAAGCGGACCTGGGCATTTGTCCAACTCGGCGAAGGCGATTGTGGGCGAGCTGGCCCTATCGCCGCGGCGTCGGGACCGATTTCATGGTCGAGCCCGAGCGTGGTCGAGGCGCTGGGGCCTGGCGACGCGCAATCCGTCCGCACCGTCGCGAGCAACGGGGGAGATCGAGATGACACCAAGTCGTGCCTATGCGCTGTGGCCTGCAGGAATCGCGGGTCGGCGCGCGCTCTGCTGGGCGGCGTTCTCGATCGCTGCGCTGATCGCGCTGTGGGCCTGCAATGCGCTTCAGGGTTCGTCTCTGCGGCCGGTCGCACCGTCCGCGCTCGCGGCGCACGCCAGCCTGGCCCAGCTGCCGGCGTCGGCGCGAGGCCCGATCTCGGCGGCGATCGGAGCCGACGGGCCGGCCTTCCGTGTTCGCCCGGCCG
>JAXDGQ010000338.1:0-7427 GCA_034664965.1 Solirubrobacteraceae bacterium
GCCGGCCTGAAGGCCTGGCGGCCACAGATCAGCGCGGCGGCGCTGGCGACGTTCGGGATCGCCGCTGCCGCAACGCAGCGCGCCGTGCTCGGGCTGCTCGTCGCGGGCGAGGCCGCGCTGGCCGTCGCGCTGGCGGCAGGCGCTGCTTGGGCCCCCGCGGCCGCGGCGATGCTCTTTCTGCTGTTCGCTGCGGCAACCGGCGCAGCGCTTCGGGTGGGCCGCGGCGGCCGGCCGTGCGCGTGCTTCGGGAGCTCCTCGCGGCTGGGATGGCCGTCGTCCGCGCGCGCCGCCGGGCTCGCGCTGCTCGCCGGCGTGACCGCGCTCGGGGTGCTGGGGCGCGCTCCGTCGGGCTATGACCGCTGGCTGACGCTCGGCCTTTCGCTGGCTTTCGCGGCCGTGGCGGGGCTCGCCGTGGCGGTCTTCGCGCTGGCCCGCGAGGTCGGCGTGCTGCGGCTGTCCGCGGGCGCACGCGGGGCGCTGGAGATCGCGGGGGAGGGCCCGCCGGTAGGCGCGAAGCAGCGCTGGGCCGAGACGGTGGCGCCCGGTGCTAGGACGGGCCTGCGGCTGGCCGTGTTCACCTCTGGAGGATGCCCGCTGTGTGCTCAGGTAGGGCCAGCGGTGGAGCACGTCGCCGCCGACCCGCTGCTGGCCGTGCGGGTGTTCGACGAGCACGACGACGCGCCGGTCTGGCAGGCGGCGGGCGTGCCCGGCAGTCCCTACGCAGTCGCGCTGAGCAGCGACGGCGTGACGCTGGCGAAGGGGACCTTCAACAGCCTCGGACAGCTCGAAAGCGTGCTCGCGACAGCGCGCTCGCGCGAGCGAGGGCTGCCGCTTGCCGCTTGAGGGCCCGCAGGACCCCGCCTCGCGCGCTGCGCCGGGCGAAGGCGAGCGCCCGCGTGCCGTGCAGGGCGGCGACGGGCATTTCGCCGACGCCGTCCTGCGCCGCAGCAGCCGCCGGGGCTTTCTCGAGTGGGCGGGTGCGGCGGTCATCGCGCTGGCGGGGGCGCGGACGGTCGCGCGCGGCGTGCTCCCCGACGAAGCCGACGCCTACACGAACTTCTGCGGGCACACGTACACGACGGGCAACTGCCCGCATCCGACGGGGCTGCCGCGCGTCGACCGTCACGGCTTGCCGCTGCGCGCATCCGACGGGAGTCCGGTCGATGATCTCGGGCGGCCCGTGAACACGCAGGGCTACCCGGTGGACGAAGGCGGACAGCCGCTGCGCGAGCCCGACGGCGAGCCGCTCGCTCCGGCTCCGCGCTCGAAGGTCTGTCCGGCCGCCGGGAAGGCGCATGGGCTGAACCTCAGCATCGACGGCTCGTGGTATCGCTGCTGCGGCGGGCGCGTGCGCAGGCTGATGGACTGCTGCGGCCACACCGGCATTCGCATCAATGGCGACGAAGCGCTCGTCGGCTACTGCTACCCCGGCCGCCACGTGTTCTGCGTGCAGTACTACGACACGATGGTGCCGTGCTGAGCGGCGTGACGGTCTGCGCCGCGATCACCGCGACGATCGCCGGGATCGCGGGGGCGTGGTCTCCGTGCGGCTTCTCGATGGTGGAGACGATCGGCAGCGCGCTCGGCGACGCCCGCCGGGCGGCGACGCTGGCAGCGAGCGCGACGTTCGCGCTGGGGACGCTGATCGGCGGGGTGGCGACGTTCGGCGGCCTCGCGCTCGCTGGGCAGCTGGTTGGCGGGGGCGGCGTCGACGGGCTGCGCGAGGGTATCGGCGCGGCGATTGCGCTGGCGGCGGCGGCGGCCGACTGGCGCGGCGTGAAGATCGCGCCGCAGATCCGCCGGCAGGTGCCCGAGCGCTGGCGCCGGACGATGCCGCTGGCGCTGGCGTGCGCCCTTTACGGGGTCCTGCTCGGGCTCGGCTTCACGACGTTCGTGCTCGCCTTCGCCGTGTGGGCGCTCGCCGGCATCAGCTTCGCCGCGGGCGACCCGCTGCTGGGGGTGCTGGTCGGCCTGGCGTTCGGAGCTGGACGCGCGCTGCCCGTTCTGTGGATGGCCCCCGGGCTGCGCGGCGGCAGCGGGGCAGGTCGCCTGGATGGGATGGCCAGCGAGCCGCGCCTGTGGCTGGGACTGCGACGCCTGGGCGCGTTGGGGCTGATGCTGTGCGCGCTGGCGCTCGGCGGCGCCGGCGCCACGGCCGACGCGGCGCCGCTGACCTCGGCAACCGACCCGTCCGCGGCCGGCGGCGAGCTCGCGTGGCAGCAGCTGGGCAGCGCCGGCGCCATGCGCGACGCGGCGGGAGGAGTCAGTGCTCTCCCGGGTGTCCACCCGGCGCTCGGAGGCTCGCGGATCGCATGGGCCAGCGCGGTCGCGATCACGGTCGCTGATCGCGCGTCGCTCATGCCCAAGTTGACGATCCCCGCAACGGGCGTCAACGCGCTCGCGGTATCCGACACGTGGCTGGTGGCGCGCGAGCAGGATGCCTCCGGCGCGGAGCGGCTGATCGGCATCTCGCTGACCGCGCCGATGCAGAGCCGCTACATCTACGGCTCGCCGCTGGCCGGTGAGGTCGGGCGCCCGTCGCTGGACGGGGCCCGCGTGGTGTTCGCCGTCGGCACGCCGGCGCACAGCTCCATCTTGTCCGACGACCTGGGCACCGGCCGCATTGGCGTCCTGCGCAGGGCGCGACGCGGCGCCGCGCTGGCGAACCCCTCGCTGCTCGGCGGGCGGCTGCTGTTCGAGCGCACTACGCGCTGCTATCAGCAGCTGCGCATCGGCGCTGGCGTTGCGCTCCGTCACTCGGGTCTGCGCGAACGGACGCTGCTAACCGTGCCCTCCACGGTGGATCGCGACCCGGGCTACGAGCGCGGCCACACGCATGCCTACAACCGGGCGAGCAGGTGTCCTAACCGCGCGGCCGGCCGGGGCGGCGCCATGCGTCTCGGACCGAGCGCGCTGACCGCAGGCGGAGCGTACGTGACCGAGTCCAGCCCGTCCGGCGGAGATGCGCGGATCGTGTTCGTCGTGCGCTGAGCGCTCGGGCGCGGCGTCGCGGACGACCGAATGCGGGCGTCGCCGACCCGGTTGACCGATGGCTCAGCGGCCGAGCGTGCGGACGAACTCGCGGCTGCGGCCGCTCAGCTGGCCGAGCAGCTCGCGGACCTCGCGAAGCCCGTCGCGCAGCTCCCCGTCGCCGACCTCGACCGGCGCCATCGAGTCCTGCAGCTCGGCGAGCGTGGCGTCGGCGCCCGCGACCGCCGCGTTGGCGGTGTCGATCGAGCCGCGCACACCCGCCGACGGCGCGCCCATCGGCGCCGGTGGAAACGCTCGGCTGGGAAGCTCGTGGCGCTCGGCGAAGCCCGCATACGTTCGCTGCGCGCGGCCGTAGGCGATCTGGACGGGGCGAAACAGCTGCTCTTCCAGGCGCTCGGCGCTCTGCTCGTCGAGCTGCTCGTAGGCCTCGCCGAGCGCGGCGAGCGCGACGCCGAGCTGCTCGATCGCCGTCGCTACGGTGTCGAGCAGCCCCTGGCGAGCCTCCACGGTCGAATAGGGCATCGAGGCTAGGTTAGTCGCGCAACCGATCAAGGAGCGCAGTTCGATCGACCCATCCCAGCACCCCGTCATCCCGCGCGGTTTCACGCGTGGCCTCAGGCTCGGCCGAGCGCCTGCCTTCTGGCTGCTCGCCGCGACGCTCGCCCTGCTGCTGTTCGCCTCCAGCGCACCGTCGCCGCTGTACATCGTCTACCAGGCCGAGTGGGGCTTCTCCTCGATCACGCTGACGGCCGTGTTCGCCGTCTATGCCCTGGGCCTGCTCGGGGCGCTGCTCGTGACGGGCTCGCTGTCGGACCACCTCGGACGGCGCCCGACGCTGTTGTTGGCGCTGGCGCTGCAGATCGCCGGCATGCTGGTGTTCGCCGAGGCGCAGAGCGTGCTGTGGCTGTTCGTCGCGCGCATCCTGCAGGGGGTCGCCACGGGAATAGCGATGGCCGCGATCAGCGCCGGGCTGATCGACCTGCAGCCGCCGCGCAATCCGCGCCTGGGCGCGCTGGTCGCCGCGGCTGCGCCGATGGGCGGACTTGCGGCCGGCGCGCTCGGCAGCGGCCTGCTCGTGCAGTATGGGCCGGACCCGACGCGATTGGTGTACTGGCTGATGCTCGCGGCGTTCGCGCTGGTGATGCTCCTCGCCCGTGCGCTGCCTGAGACGGTCGAGCGCAATCCGTCGTGGGCGCGGTCGCTACGCCCGGCGGTTGCCGTGCCGCCATCGCTGCGCGCGGCCTTCGTCGCGACGATCCCGTGCCTGACGGCGACGTGGGCGCTCGGCGGACTGATCCTCTCGCTCGGGCCGTCGCTGACCGCGAAGGTGCTGCACGACAGCAGCCACGTCGCCGGCGGGCTGCCGATCTTCATCATGGCCGCGACCAGCTCGCTGGCCTCGATCTGGCTGCGCGACACGCACGCGCGCTCTGCCGCGCGCGGCGGCTTGGTGGCCTTGATCCTCGGCGTGGGTTTGGCACTGCTGGCGCTCAACGACGGCTCGACTGCGCTGTTCCTGGTCGCCACCGCCGTCGCCGGGCTCGGCTTCGGCCCTGCCTTCGCGGGCGCCTTCAGGGCGGTCAGCAACAGCGCTCCACCCGACCAGCGCGCCGCGCTGGTCGCCTCGGTCTATGTCGCCTCCTACCTCGCCTACAGCCTCCCCGCGCTCGCGGCCGGGATCGCGGTGACGCGCTACGGGCTGCTCGACACGGCGAACGTCTACGGCGTCGTGCTGATCATCCTCGCCGGCATCGCGCTCGGGCTCTCGCACCGGTTGGAGGACCCCGAGTCGGTCGCCGCCTCACGCGAGGCTCCCACAGCAGCGGCCACCGGCGCGCCGCCGCTGGCCGCCGATCCTCGCTGCGTGGCCGAGCAGATCCAATAGGCTCCGGCGCGGAGCGATCGATGACTGACGGTCTCAAGCTAGGACTGAACACCGGCTACTGGGCCGGCGGCCCGCCGCCCGGCGCGGCCGAGGCGATCGCCGAGGCCGAGCGACTCGGCGTCGATTCGATCTGGACGGCAGAGGCCTACGGATCGGACTGTCTGACGCCGCTGGCGTGGTGGGGGGCCTCCACGACGCGCGTGAAGCTCGGCACGGCGATCGTGCAGATGTCCGCACGCCAACCCGCAGCGACGGCGATGGCGGCGATGACGATGGACCACCTCTCCGGCGGCAGGTTCATCCTCGGCCTCGGCGTCTCCGGTCCGCAGGTCGTCGAGGGCTGGTACGGGATGCCCTTCGCCAAGCCGCTGGCGCGCACGCGCGAGTACATCGGCATCCTGCGCGACATCTGGGCGCGCCAGGGCCCGCTCGCCAGCACCGGCCCGCACTACCCGCTGCCGCTGCCCGTCGGGACGGGACTCGGCAAGCCGCTGAAGTCCTCGATCCATCCGCTGCGCGAGGACATCCCGATCTATCTCGGCGCGGAGGGACCGAAGAACGTCGCCCTGTGCGCCGAGCTGTGCGACGGCTGGCTGGCGATGCTGTTCTCGCCGACGCACCAGGATGCCAACCGCGCGGCTCTGAGTGAGGGGTTCTCGCGGCCGGGCGCGCGACGCACGCCGGACGAGTTCGAAGTCGCCGCGACGGTGCCGTTCATCGTCTGCGACGACGTCGACGCAGGGATCGACTCGCTGCGGGCCTTCTACGCGCTGTACTTCGGCGGTATGGGAGCAAAAGGCACTAACTTCCACGCCAACGTCGCGATCCGCATGGGCTACGAGCGCGAGGTCGCGGAGATCCAGGAGCTCTACCTGAGCGGTCGCAAGGATGAGGCCGGCGGGAAGATCCCGCGTGAGCTGATCGAGGAGCTCTCGCTGGTCGGGCCGCCGGCGAAGATCCGAGACGAGCTTGACAAGTGGCGCGAGTCGATCGTGACGACGATGCTCGTCTCCGCCGACGCGCCGACGCTTCGTACGATCGCTGAGCTGGTACTGGGCTGAGGGCTAGGGTGTGGCGGTGCGCTCGGTGCTCTCAGCGGGGGCCCGGCGGTGGAACGCGGTCGTGCCTCCGCTCCAGCCTGACCAGGCGCGCTCGATCAGGGCAGTCGCCGGCCTGCTCGCCTTCGTGACGGGCATCGCGGCCATCGCGATCGCGCTCTCGGGGGGCGGCAACGGTTCCGGCGCCCTGGGCTCGCTTCGCCGACCGGGCGGGTCCCAGGCACTGATCGGGCCGATCGGCGGCGCCCCGGCGAAGGCCGGTGCCAGCTTGTACCGGGTCGTCGGGTGTCGCAGCCGCGGCGACTCCGTCTATCGCCACGGCCCGGCGCGGAGGGAGGTGGCGATCGGCTTCGACGACGGCCCGTATCCCGATACGCCCGCATTCGTGCGCATGCTCGCGCGCAGCCACGCGCGGGCGACGTTCTTCATGATCGGCCGGCAGGTCACCCCGGCCTACCGCGAAATGATCCTGCGTGAGCTGCGCGAAGGCGACGTGCCCGCAGACCACACGTTCACGCACCCGGATCTCACGCGCTCGCGCAACGTGCGCGGTCAGCTGGACAGCACGATCGCTGCGATCCGCGCGCAGAGCGGCTACACGCCCTGCGTCTTTCGCCCTCCCTACGGCAGCGTCAACGATTCTGTCGCGCGCACGGCGCGCTCGCTCGGCTTGGCCACGGTGACGTGGAACGTCGATCCGAGCGACTACGCCCAGCCGGGGACGGCGGCGATCGTGCACCGCGTGCTCGCGCAGGTGCAGCCCGGCTCGATCATCATCTCCCACGATGGCGGGGGCCCACGGGGGCAGACGCTCGCGGCCTACCCGAAGATCATCGCCGCCCTGCACAGACGTGGCTATCGCCTGGTCACGATCCCGCAGCTGCTGGGCTTTCGCCCGATATATGAGCCGTGCGTGCGCCTGTGCGACGGCATCGGCGTACCGCGCGCACAGGTGCCGCGCAACGCGATCTTCCAGAACGCGCCGTCCTAGCGCCCCGCGCGGTGGCTAGGAGAAGCGGGGCTCCTGCCATCCGGGGAAGATGTCGGGTAGCCCGTCGCTGACGCGGTCGGTGAAGCTCGCCGGGCGCTTCTCCAGAAACGCGGTGACCCCCTCGGCGGCGTCGGCGGACTGGCCGCGCGCGAGCATGCCGCGCGAGTCGGCGCGGTGCGCGAGCATCGGATGCTCGGCACCGAGCATCCGCCACATCATCTGCCGCGCCAGCGCCACCGATACGGGCGCGGCGTTGTCGGCGATCTCCCGCGCCAGCGCACGGGCGGCGGGCAACAGCTCATCGGCGCTGTGCAGGCTGCGAAACAGGCCGGCATCGAGGCCCTCCTGCGCTGAGAACACGCGGCCCGTGGAAACCCACCCCATCGCGCGGCTGATGCCGACGACGCGCGGCAGGAACCAGCTAGAACATGCCTCGGGGACGATGCCGCGGCGCGCGAAGACGAAGCCCATACGGGCATCGTCCGCGGCCAGGCGCACGTCC
>JAXDGQ010000339.1:0-13329 GCA_034664965.1 Solirubrobacteraceae bacterium
ATTCCTGCGACCACGCTGCACGGCGAGGTGCTCGCGCCGGCCCTGCTGCGCATCCGCGAGCTGCGCGCTGCCGGCGAGATCGACGGCGACCGCGAGCGACTGGCCAAGGGCATCACGCGGCGCGTGCTGGCGACGCTCTACCGCTACATGATCGGCAACACCGAGCCGTCGCGCGAGCGCGTCCTGCTCGCGGGCATGGAGGGCGACGAGCACTCGCTGGAGCTGCAGATGATGCACGACCAGATCGCTGCTGCGGGGTTTGAGACGGTATTCGAGGCAGAGCTCACCAGCGAGCGCCTGCGCGCGGCGGTGTCCACCCGGGCCCCCGCAGTGATCGTGCTCGGCGCGACCGACGGCGAGCAGCCAGACGCGATCGCCCGGACGGTGCAGGAGCTGCATGCGGCGCACCCCGAGGTCCCGATCGTGCTCGGCGGCGCGGCTGTGGGCGGCGCGCTGCCGGTCTCCCAGAATGGGATGCGAGTGCTCGAGCGCATCGACGAGGCCGTCGAAGCGGTAGAGGAGCAACTCGCCACGCGCCCGCACGCCCCATCGCTGTAGATTGCCCGGCGTGACCTCGCGCGCGATCGTGACCGGTGGAGCCGGCTTCATCGGCTCACACGTCGTCGATGCCCTGCTGCGCGATGGCTACGAGGTGACCGTCGTCGACGATCTGTCCTCGGGCGACGCCGAGCGGGTGGCCGCGGACGCCGAGTTGCGCGAGCTGGACATCGTCGATTTCGACCGGCTGTGCGCGCTGGTCGAGGAGGTCAAGCCGGACGCGATCTTTCACCTGGCGGCGCAGGCGAGCGTGGTCGCTTCGGTGGCCAACCCCGGGCGCGACTGCGAAGTGAACGTGATGGGCACGCTCAACGTCGTCGAGTCGGCGGGGCGCGTCAGCGCTCCGGTCGTCTTCACGTCGACGGGCGGGGCGCTGTACGGCGACGATGCGCCGATGCCGACGCCCGAGGACCGCCTGCCGGCCCCGCTGTCGCCCTACGGCGCGTCCAAGCTGGCGGCCGAGGCGTATGTCAAGACGTGGTCGCTGTCGTCGGGGATCCCGCACGCGGTGTGCCGGCTGGGCAACGTCTACGGCCCCCGTCAGAATCCGCACGGCGAGGCCGGGGTCGTGGCCATCTTCTCCGACCATCTGTATGCCGGCAAGGCGCCGAAGCTCTACGGGCACGGCAAGCCGACGCGCGACTACGTATACGTCGGCGACGTCGTCAGAGCGCTGCTGGCCGCATCGGGCAAGGCTGGGACGTACAACATCGCCACCGGCATCGAGACCGATGTCACGACGATCTGGCGCGAGCTTCAGAGCGCCGCCGAGCAAACGGCTGCGCCGGGTGCCGCCGGCGACCCCGCAGAGCTTGCACCGCAGCTGGCCGACCTGCGCCCGGGCGAGCTGCAGCACAGCCGGTTGGACATCAGCAGGGCGCAGCAGGAGCTCGGCTGGAGTCCCGAGGTCCCGATCGCGCAGGGCCTGCGCATGACCTATGACGCGCTCGTGAAAGGCTTCGAGCAGGACGACTAGCCGGATGTGCGATTCCCGCCGCGTGCGTTGGCTTCAGCCGCGCGCGTGCCGAGATTAAGCACATGAGCATTGCCCGCAAGCCGCTGATCGTGGCGGCCACGAGCATCGCCGCGCTGTTTCTCGCCTCCGCCGCGCAGGCCGCCACCAACGGCGGCGCCTCGGCGCCCTCGGCCCCGCTATCCGGCGGCAGCGAGTACGGGTTGAGCGCTGCCACGAGCGTCGAGCACCCGGTGGTCACGAGCATGAGCGTGCCGAGCACGTCGCTTCCCGGGCGCCCGCCGCGCGTGACGCTGCGTATCGACGAGGCGCACGTGGGCACCGTCAACGCGACGGTCGCGGTCAATGACCTGTCGACGCGCAAGGCGGCGATCGTCGTGCGCATGGGGTGGGTGCACACCGGCCGGACTCTGTCGGTGAGATGGCCTCGCGGCGCGACTCTGAAGGCGGGCAGCTACCACGTGAGCGTGAGCGCGCACGACCACCGCAGGCGCAGCCTCGCGCGCCGCGCGCACAGCTCCGGAGTGAGCACGCTGACGGTGGCCGCGCCCGCCCCAGCTCCCGCACCGGCGCCGACGCCGCCAGCGCCGGCCGTGGAAGCCGGGGTGCCGAGCCCCGCGCAGACGGTGGCCGCCGGCGCGGTCTTCCCGGTCGCCGGCGCGCACAACTTCGGCGGCCCGGAAAATCGCTATGGCGCGCCGCGCAGCGGGCACGTCCACGAAGGCCAGGACATCCTCACAGCCGAAGGCACGCCCGACGTGGCACCGCTGGCGGGAACGATCACCAGCACCAGCTATCAGGCCGCCGCCGGCTACTACGCGGTGGAGCACACGGACATCGGCTTCGACCTCATGTTCGCCCACTGCCAGGCCGGTACGCTCGCCGTCGGCGCCGGACAGGCGGTCGCAGCCGGACAGACGCTGTGCCTGGCCGGCCGGACAGGCGATGCGAGCGCGCCGCACCTGCACTTCGAGATGTGGGTCGGCGGCTGGTATGCCCCCGGCGGGCACACGATCGACCCGCTGCCATATCTTCAAGCCTGGGAACAGACCGGCAGATGAGCACAGCGCAGCGCGCGGGGACCGGCCTGCCTCCCGACGGTCCCGGCGCGGAGTAGTCGCGCGGTCCGGAGCCCGCGCGCGCCTGCATCGAGCCGGTAGCATCGGGCCCGGTCGAAGGTCGGTCAGCGGCGAGATAGCTCAGTTGGTAGAGCACACGACTGAAAATCGTGGTGTCCCCGGTTCGAGTCCGGGTCTCGCCATACCCCCTTTCTGTCTGCAAATAAGTGTGAAGCGCTCGGCGGCACGGTCGAGCATCAGGCGGGACAGTCGATGCCGATGCCACCAGCGCGGGGATGCTGCCCGTCCAGGAGGGCGTCGGCCCCGGGAGCCCCGCGTCAGTCGAGGCGGAGCCGCACGCGACGATCGGCTTGCCCGGCTGCCATGAGCGCGGCGCCGAATGCGGCGAGCAGCAGCTCGCGTAGCTTCGCGCGCGGGAGATCTTTGCTTTCGCTCCAATCGAGGATCGCCGCGTCCATGTAGCCGAGCCAACCTTTGATCGCGATGCGCAGCGCGGGCCTCGGCTTACGCCCCTCCGTCAGCTGGGCCAGGATGAGGTCCATGGTCCGCTGGCGAAAGCCCTCGACGAGCTCGCGGGCCTCGGGCAGCGTGGCCGCGCTCTGCAGCAGCTTCGACCAGGTTTGGGCGTTGTCTTCGATCCACGCGAGGTAGGAGTCGAGGACTTGCGAGAGCTGCTCGATCGCCGGGCCATCACTGCTGGGCTCGATAAGGCGCTGGAGCTCCTCGGCCTTCTCCGACACGGCGGCCTTGAAGAGGTCGATCTTCGAAGGGAAGTAGTGGTACAGAAGCGGCTTCGACACTCCCGCCGCCTCGGCTAGCTCACGCATCGAGATCTCCTCGAAGGAGTGCTTCGCGAACAGCTCGGCGCCGGCGTCCAGCAGCTGACGGCGGCGCTCGTCGACCTGCATGCGCGTGTAGGCGGGCTGGCTCACAGCTTCGAGTCTAGCCGATTGTTGACCGACGGTTGACAAGATCGGCGATTGGCCCTATGGTGCTTATCAACCGACGGTCGACAGCGGGAGGGAAGACGATGCTCGAGACAAGCCACGGACTGGACATTGAAGAGAGGCTCAGCCGGATCGAAAGCCAGGTCGAGGAGCTCAGCGCGAGCGTGGGTCGAGGTCACTCGCCCGCCGACACGCATCCTGCGGGTGCGGTGCGACGCGAGCCAGACGTCGGCCGACAGACCCCCCGCCCCGCACCGCGTGCGACGCCTCACAACGAGATCCGCCTCGACTCCCGTTTGCCAGCACAGGAGCGCTCGGCCGGAGTGAGAGCCTCGCTCTGGCACCTCCCCGACCGCTCGCTCAGCGACCTGCTCGGCGGTCGCGTGCTCGCATGGCTCGGCGGAATCACGACGCTGGTGGGCATCGTCCTCTTCCTCGGTCTCGCCGTATCACGCGGTTGGGTAGGCAAGGAGGCGCAGACCGGTCTCGCCGCGGCGGCGTCGTGCGCGCTTCTGCTCGGCGGGGCCTGGCTTCACAGCCGCCGCGGCAGAACCGAGGCGGCGAAGGCGATGATCGGGGCAGCGACGGCGGCGCTGTTCGCGACCTTGATCGTCGCCAGCCAGGTCTACGAGCTGATCCCGGCGGGACTCGCCCTCGCCCTCGCCCTGCTCGTCGGTGGCGTCGCGACGACCCTCGCGATCAGCTGGGCCGGACGTGCGATTGGCGCAATCGGACTGGTCGGGGCGCAGCTATCACCGGTGCTGGTGGGCGCCTCCCCAAGCGCGGCGACGGTTGCGGTGCTAGCGCTCGCGAACGCCTGCGCCGTCTGCGTCGTGGCCCGCCAGCGGTGGAGTTGGCTCGTGCTGGCGAGCGTGGTCGTGTGCGCCCCGCAATGGGCCACGTGGGTGCTCGACGGCCAGTCCACGTTGGCCACCGCGGGGGCACTCGCCGCTTTCGCCGCCCTGGGGATGATCGGCGCGGTCGCATCGCAGGCTCGCTCCGGCGAGGAGCGACTGCTTCGCGCGAGCGCTGCGGTGGCGAGTCTCAGCGCGTGTCTCGTAGCTGCCGTGGGGCGCGTCGCTCTCGACGATTCCTCCGGGGAGGCGCTGGCCGAGCTCTGGCTCGGGGCGCTGGCAGTCGCACACGTCGTCATCGGCGCCTGGCGCTTCCGCCGGCTGGCGCTGGCAGCGCCGATGCGTCAGCTGTTGATCTCGATCGGAGTGGTCCTCGCCGATGTCGCCTTCGCATTCGGCGGCAGCGGGATCGCGCTGGTCGTAGGCTGGGGCGCGACCGCCGTCGGGTTCGCCTGGCTGGTCCGCCGCAGCCAGCCACACACCCGTGACGGGATGCTACTCAGCCTCGGGCTGGGCGTTCACATCGCGCTCACGCTGCTACGGGCGCTCATCGACGCACCCCCGAGCGGGCTCGGCTCCACCGACCCGCAGCTGATCCCACTGCTGTCCGTCTGCACCCTGGCCGCCTCGTGCGTCGCCTCAGGCCTTCTCATCGGCAGCGGAAACCGGCGGCTGCAGGCGGCGATCAACACCGTGGGCCTTGCCTCGATCGCGTACCTGACGGCTTCGGCGCTCAGCGGCCCGGCGCTCGTCTGCGCGTGGTGTGTAGAGGCGGTGGCGCTCATGCAGCTCTGGCGAACATCGGGAGATGCGGTCGCCCGGTTCGGCGCGCTCGGCTTCCTCGGCCTCGCGCTTCTGCACGCCCTCGTTGCCGAGGCGCCACCGGTCGCACTCGTGACGGGCGTGGACGACCTCGGCGCCGCCGCGGTTGCACTCGGGGCGATGGCGCTGGCCGCCGCTCGCGCCGGGCGGACGCAGACAGGCGATGCGCCGTGGAGACGTCGTCTGCTGGGCAGCGCCGCCGCCACCCTGCTGTACCTCGTCTCCGTCGCAATCGTGACCGTTTTTCAGCCCGGGACCGAAACCAGCACGGAAACGGTCCTCGACCTCACCGTGCGTCAAGAGGGACAGGTCCTGCTGAGCGCCCTGTGGAGCGTGGTCGGCGTCGGCGCGCTCGTCATGGGACTGCGCCGGCGCGATGACGCGGTCCGCAGGCTCGCCCTGGCGTGGTTGATGGTCGCGGTCGCCAAGGTCTTTCTGTACGACCTGTCGACCCTCACGTCCATCTTCCGCGTGGTCTCGTTCGTCGTGCTTGGACTGGTGCTGCTGGCAGGCGGGTACGCCCACCAGCGTCTGCGCCCGCAATCGCCGCCCGACCTGCGTATGACACACGGGGGAGCAAGGCCCAGTCGCTGGAGGGCGAGCCACTGAAAACACCGCGTCGCCTCCCCATTGAACCCATGCGGCGATGACACGGCGAACTTTCGAGGACTCGCCGTCGCCCCACATCGGCGACTAGGGCGCCACGGATGCGAACACCGCCCTAGTTCGCTGACACTCGGCTGCAAGCCGCTCGGGATGCCGGCGAGCATCGGCTGCACGTGTGGCGCTAGCCCGCCGCTCGCGTGATGCTCGACGGCACTCGCCGCGCGGTGCGCTCGCGGTCGAGATCGGCGAGGTAGTAGAGCACGGCGAAAGTGACGAGCTGCTCCTTTGTCACTCCGAGGCGGTCGGCTTCCTCAACCAGTGTCGCTCGCAGGAACTCGCCGGGATGCAGCACGACGGTCCGGTCACGGTCTGGAGCCTCGTGCCCCTCTGCGTCCGCGCTGTCGGCTCGCGGGACGATCGTGCAATTCATGTTTGTCCTCCCTCGCTCGAGCAAAAACTCCTGTTGCTCCTTAGAGGTGAAGATTCCTGGTTTGTTGTGCAGGTTAGAACAAACGTCTAGCAACGACGACGGGGGACCGCGGATTTCGTTGATGATCTGTGCACATGGGCTCGCGTCTTGTAGAGACGAAGGTGACGCGCGTCGGTGTGTCGATGCATTCCGAGCGAAGGGATGCGTCGGGTGAACATGACGGCTCTCGGCCGCTCGGCGGGCGTGCCACGAAGGAAGTCACTCGCGCGAGAGCCGACGCCGACAGGAACTCGGACGAGCGGCTGCTCGCGCTCGTCCGGCGCGGCGACGACGCGGCCTTCGAGAGGATCGTCGAGCGCTATCGCTCGCCGCTGCTGCGTCATTGCAAGCGCGTCGCGGGAGACTCATGTGCCCAGGACGCGCTGCAGCAGACGTTTTTCAGTGCTTGGCGCGCGCTTCGAAGCGACTGCGTCGTGCATGACCTGCGCCCGTGGTTGTTCACGATCGCCCACCGCTCGGCACTTCAGGCGTCGCGCGAGTGCGACGGCCGGCTCGATCGACTGCCTGCGACGCTGAGCACGGAGCGCTCGTGCGCGGAGGACGTGGAGCAGAACGCTCGTGCGCGAGAGGCGCTGGCGGCTGTCGCTGCGCTTCCGGCGCTCGAGCGCGACGCCTTGGTGTGGACGGCCATCCATGGGCGCAGCGGACGTCTTACCGCACGTTCGCTGGGGGTGACGGAGCAGGCCCTCCGTCAGCTGGTGTTCCGCGCCCGACGCCGGGCCCGTGCGGCCGTCAACGTGTTCCTGCCCCCGGCGCTCCTGCCCAAACTGAGCGATGGCGCGCGGCGAGTCGCCGCGCTCGGCAGAGGCTGTCCAGATGTGTGTTCGCCCGAAATGGGCGGGATGCTCCTCAAGATAGCCGCGGTCGTAGCGGCCGGTGCGCTGCTCGGAGCCCGCACGACCGTGTCAACCTCCGGCGATCACCGGCCGCCCCGCGCCGTGGCCGCGGACGCGCGGACTTCGATCTCCGCGCCCGCTCCCGAGATGCGCCTGGGTCGGGTGCTCGCTCCCTCGTCGGCCCGCCGCCCAGTCGTTCATCGGATCGTTGGGACGCCGTTGGCGGGTACGGACGCGCCGCCCGCGCGCACGGGCGGGCTCGCCCCCTCCGGGCCTCGGTCTGCAGACGCCGGCCCGCAACAGCCCGAGGCTGCGCAGCGGCCTCCGTCAGCGCCGGCGCCGGGCGGCGGCGGGCAGCGCCTGGCGGTGCTGGACCGCGCCACGCCGGTGCCGGTCGCCGGCGAGGTCACCTCGCCAGGGCCCCAGCAGACCGCGCCGCTACGGCAGATCACGGCCCCCGTGAAACAGGTCGTCGCGGTCCTCGCTCCGCTGCCGCAGACGATCGCAACCGCTGCATCGGACACCGTCCAAGCCGGCACGCAGCGACTCGGACAGGTCAGTGCCGGCGTCGATCAGCAGCTCGGACAGGTCACTGCCGGCGTTACTCAGCAGCTTGACCAGACCCACAGCGCGCTCGGGCTGTCCTCGGGCAGCGCGCCCGTGACCACGATCAAGTCGCTCATCCGATGAGGTCGCGTCGACTGGGCGTCTTTGCAGCCTGCCTCGTGCTCGCCAATGCAGGCGTAGCGATCTCGGCGAGCCTGGCGGCCGGCTGGCGTGCATCGGTGAAGAACGGCGCTGCCGGCAAGCGGCACGCGCGCTCACGCGACGCGTGCCGGCCGGGGACTCGTGCGAACACCCGCCGCCCGGCGCGCAGCGACCTGCGATCGCACCGCCGGCGCACATGCGCAAAGAGGGCACCCGCGGTGGTGAAGCGCCCGGCGTTGAGTGTGACCTCCGGCCGTGCGCCGATACCCGCGAGCGCTCCGGCCGCCGCCTCCGAGCTCGCTCCGATCGGCGTGGGGGTCGGACCGGTCAGCCCGATCGAATCAGCCGGCGCTCCTGAATCATCACCGCTCGCGCCGGAAACGCCCACAGGCGCCACCGCATCGTTTCGCTTCTTCTCGCCGTCGAGCGTGTGGAACGAAGCGGTTGGCGCCGACGCGCTGCTCGATGCGAGCTCGGGTGAATACGTCGAATCGCTCGCCGCGGAGGTCGCCCGAGAGCAGCGAATTGCAAGCGGACCGTGGATCAACACCACCTCCGACGGCGTGCCGATCTACACGGTCGCCGCCGGCGAATCGACCGTGCCGGTGACGCTCGAAGTCGCCGAACCGGCGCTGGCCGCCGCCTGGACTGAAGTTCCCTTGCCCGCGGCTGCACAGCCGGCGGCCGGGACCGACAAGATCCTCGTCGTCTGGCAGCCGAGCACGGACCGCATGTGGGAGTTCTGGCGCCTCCTGCACCGGGCAGGCGGATGGTCGGCGTCGTGGGGAGGAGCGATCCAGAGCGTGTCAGGCGATCCCGGTGTGTACGGAGCTGAAGCCTGGCCGGGTGCCATGCCGTGGTGGGGCGCGAGCGCGAGCTCACTGGCGATCGCCGGCGGGCTGATGACCTTTGAAGACCTGCAGCAAGGTCGCATCGAACACGCCCTGGCAATCTCGGTCCCGAATCCCCGCGCAACCGTCTACGCGCTGCCTGCCAAACGCACCGACGGCCAATCCGAACGCCGACTTGCGCTGCCCGAGGGAGCCCATCTGCGTCTGGATCCGACGCTCGATCTGAGCGCCCTGCACCTTCCGCGGCTGACCCTGATGATGGCCGAAGCCGCGCAGCGCTACGGGATCATCGTCCGAGATCGCTCTCCGAACATCGCCTTCTTCGGACAGGACCCGACCTCACTGGGAGAAAACCCCTACCTCGGCGCGAGCGGCTACTACCGAGGCCTTTATCCGAATCAGGTACTCGCCTCGTTTCCATGGAGTCACCTTCAGCTGTTGAAGATGACGCTCGCCCAACACTGACAGCACCAAGGACCTCACACCAACCACGCAACTCAGCGCAACGCAAGGCCGTTCGAAGACCGAGTCGGCTCATAACTTCGCAATCGTCGCGGTGGACTGAATCCAAGGAGGGACGGACATGACGGTCGTCATCGAAGGCGTCAAGAGAAGGTTGCCGCACGATCGCACGCGAACCTCATACGGGGCGCGAACCTCATACGGGGCGTGTAGCGATGAGGATGCCGCCAAGCGACTGCTCTCGCGGGCGATCAAACTGGCGCAGGCGGGCGATCGCGACGCGCTCGCGTACATCTACGCGCGCTACGCGGACAACATCTACGGCTACGTGCGCAGCATCGTTCACGACCATCACGAGGCCGAGGACGTGACGCAGCACGTGTTCGCGAAGTTGATACACGTGATCGGCAAGTATCAGGAGCGCGATGTGCCCTTTCTCGCGTGGATGCTGCGCGTCGCACGCAATGCCGCGGTCGATCACATTCGCCGACAACGCGTGCTGCCCGTCGAGGAGGTGAGGGCCGAGCAGCCCGAGGACTCCCTGGCTGCAAACCGCATGGAGGACCTCAAGGGCGCGCTCGCGACGATCCCGCTCGCGCAGCGCGAAGTGCTCATACTGCGCCATTTCGTGGGACTGTCGCCCACCGAGATCGCGACTCGAACGGGCAGGAGCGAGGGCTCGATTCACGGGTTACACCATCGCGGGCGCCGAGCCCTATCCGCTGAGCTCATCAGCCGGGACGCCGCCCCGGCAACGGCCCGCGCGGACCCGGCCTTCCCCGCGTAGCCCGGGAGCTGTCGTGCGATGCGCCCGCTGTCGAGGTCGGCCAGGTAGTAGAGCACCGCGAACTCCGACAGCTCCTCGGCAGAGATCCCCAGACGCGAGCACTCCTCGCCGATCGCGCGCCACGCGAAGCGGTCGAGCCTCAGCTGCAGGCCCCGCTGCCCGCGCATGCCCGCCGGACGCTCGGCGAGCGGGTCGCTCATCGCCGCATCCAATTCCGCACCACCCATGCCGATGTAACGGCCGAGCGTGCCGCGGGCTCGCGCCGGGAGATCCTCCGGGGGTCGGGAAAAAGGCCAGGGTACGTGCGGCGACCCGCCCTGGCGTTCCCGCGGAAGTGGGCGCGAGCGCGAGAACGCGATGCCGGCACGCGTTGTCTTCTCAGGGGCCCAGCTGTCTTGGCCAGAGATCATCACAAGCGAATCCGGCTGCTCGCGATCGCGAGCGGCTGCGTCGCGCTCGCAGGCTGCGGCGCCGGCGCGCCTCGCGCCGGACACTCAGAGCCATCGCGGCCGCTCGCCTCGACGGCCGCTGCCGAGCACTCGATCAGCGCCCAGAGCCGCCCCCCGGATGCGCAGCCGTTCTTCGCTGCGGGAAGCATCTGGAACCGGGCGCCGGCGCCTGACGCGCCACTGGACCCGCGCTCGGCCGAGCTGGTCGCGGCGCTCGACGGACAGGTCACCCGCGAGCAGGAACGGGGCAACGGTCCGTGGATAAACACAACCTCCTACGGGGTGCCGATCCTCACGGTCTCCGCGGACCAGCCGACGGTTGCCGTCCAGCTCGACCACGCACCCGACGCGGCGCTCAGCTCGGCATGGAGCGCAGTGCCGCTGCCGTCCGGGGCGCGAGCCTCCGCGGGCACCGACGGCTACCTGGTGGTGTGGCAGCCGAGCCGCGATCGCATGTGGGAGTTCTGGCGACTCGCGCGCCAAAGCGACGGCTGGCACGCGTCCTGGGGAGGCGCGATGCGGCATGCGGCGACGAGCCCGGGCGTTTTCACCGCCGACGCGTGGCCCGGCGCCAAGCCCTGGTGGGGCGCGACAGCCAGCTCACTCGCCCTGGCGGGGGGCGTCATGACGATCGACGAGCTGCGTCGGGGACGCATCGACCATGCGCTGGCCATCGCCGTTCCCGACGTGCGCGCGAACGTGATCGCCGCTCCGGCGCAGCGGACGGATGGAACCTCCCGGGACGCCGGGGCTCTGCCCGAGGGCGCGCATCTTCGTATCGATCCCCGCCTGAATCTGGCCAGCCTCGAAATGACGCCGCTCGCGCGGATGATGGCCGAAGCCGCACAGCGCTACGGCATCGTCGTCCGCGATTTCGCCGGCGTCGTCGCTTTTGCGGGCCAGGATCCGACTCCGACCGGCGGCGATCCCTACCGGGGCCCGAGCGGGTTCTTCGCCGGGCAGCAGCCGAGCCAGCTGCTCAGGTCGTTCCCGTGGGCCCACCTGCAGGTGCTCAAGATGGATCTGCGCCCCGAGCCATGAGCAGTCGCGGCGCCGAGGCGGAGCTGATCCTCGCGAGTGCCGCAGTCGCCGCACGACGTGACTGCTCGCGAACTCGCGCGGCGGCGCTCGCGCGGGGAGTCGACTGGGAGCGACTCGTCGCGATGCTGCTTGCGCGACGGCTGCTTCCCCAGCTCGGCGAGCGCATCCTGCAGTCGGCAGGCGAGGACGCCCCCGCGAGCTTCGTCGCGGCGGTCGAGCGGGCTCTCTCACAGACGCGCCACCAGGCGGCGCTCTTGCAGCTCGTCGGGGCGCGGGTGCGCCGGGCGCTCGATGCGGCCGGCATTCGCTCGCTCGCGCTCAAGGGCCCGTTTCTCGCGGAGGCGATCTACGGCGACCCCGGGCGCCGTGCGTCCGGCGACATCGACCTGCTCGTCGCGCCCGGAGAGCTTCAGGCGGCGGTCACCGTCGCCCGCGCCAGCGGCTACGCATCGCCGACCGATCACGTACCACGGGGTGGCCTGCCCCTGCTGCACTACACGCTGCATCACGAGCGTTTCCAGGCGCCGCCGCTGGAGCTGCACTGGCGGATCCACTGGTATGAGCGCGAGTTCGCGCGCGACATGCTCGCGCGCAGCATCGAGGATCCGCCCTACGGGCTTCGAGCGACTCCGATCGACGAGCTTGCCGGCCTGCTTTTGTTCTATGCCCGCGACGGCTTTCACGACCTCCGCCTGGCAACGGACATCGCGACATGGTGGGACAGCTGCGGGGGATCGATCGCACCCGGAGCGCTCGGTGAGCTCGCCGCGCGCTATCCCGCGCTCGAGCGCTCGCTCCTGTGTGCCGCGAGTACGGCCGAGCGCGTCGTCGGCCTCCCGTCCGAGCCCCTACTGGGCGCCGGGCGCAGGCTCCGGATTCGTCCGCGCCTGGCCGCCCGCCTGGCCAACCCCGACGGACGGGGCGCTGCGACGCAGTCGAGCGCCGACGTCGCGCTGGTCGACTGGCTGCTGACTGCTCCCGGGGGCCAGCTGGAGTTCATCCGCCGGCAGCTGCTGCCTCCGCGCGAGGTGCTGGGCAAGCGTGCTCGCGCGCGACTCGAGCGGCGCGTGTCCCAGCTCGGGCACGGCATGCGGGTGCTGCTGCGATGCGGGTTGAGCGTCGCGCATCTGCTTCGCCCACTGCGGCGCCCGACCCCGTGATCGCCCGCCGCCGCCGCGCCAGGCCCACAGCAGGCCGTTGTCGTTTCCCTGCTCGGTCTCGAGCACGCGGTCGTAGCCGGCCTCGCGCAGAAGCGAGACGACGGTTGCATGAGCATCGGCCTCGGGGCAGCCGCGCCGGTGCCACTCGAGCACCAGGAAGTCGGCCTGCAGGGTGCCGAGTCGAGGATCGGCGAGGATCGCCCACTCGCCGCCCTCGATGTCGATCTTCATCAGGTCCACGTCGTGGTCCTCGGCGAAGATGTCGACGGTGCGGACGATGATCGTCCGGCCGGCGGGCGCAGCGCGGGCGAGCATGCGCTCGTCTGCACGCGAGGCCCGGGCTCCTCCAGGCGCCGCGGAACGATCGACCTCTCGGGTCAGGTGGGAGTCGGCGTACATGCCCGACGCGAAGCGCAATCGGCCTGCGCGCTCGGTGGCCGCGGCGTCCACGGCCGACCAGCGATCCGCGAGGTGATTGTGGGAGATGACCCACCGCAACATGCGCAGGTTGGATGGATCGGGCTCAAAGCTGCGGATGCTCGCGCCCGGCCAGCGACCGAGCACGTAGCTGCCGAACAGCCCGATGTTCCCGCCGAGGTCGAGCACGCGCAGCGCCGGATTGGCGTCGAGCTTCTCGGCGACCGCTGGCGGTGGCCGATAGCTGCGCGATGCCTCAGTGCCGCCGAAGATCTCGTTGAGGATGTTG
>JAXDGQ010000340.1:0-2704 GCA_034664965.1 Solirubrobacteraceae bacterium
AGCGATACGGCGCGACCAAGCCCGGCCGTCAGGCCTCATGAATATTTTTTTTATTTGATCGCTACGGGACGATCACGTTGTCCGGATTGGGCTGCTCCGCCGCCGGGGCCTGGCTGTAGTCGCCGAACGGTCCATCGCGCAGCGCCACCGCGGCGTGCACGCCCTCGCGCTCGGCCAGCTCGATGAAGCGATCGGCGTCCGGCGTGTTGCGCATCAGCCCGTCGAGGATCGGCCCGAGCGTCTGCGTCGACGCCAGGCCCATGTTCTCGTAGGCCTGGTTGACGATCAGCTTCATCGCGCTGAGTTGAGACAGCGGGATCGCCGCGAGCTGCTCGGCGCGCTCGCGCACCTCCGCCTCCAGTCGCGCGAACGGCACCGCGCAGTTGATCAGCCCAGCGTCGACCGCTTCTGAGCCCGACAGCGGTTTGCCCGTCAGCGAGTATTCCTTGGCCTTCGTCAGGCCCAGCCGGTACAGCCACATGCCCGTCAAGTAGCAGCCCCACATGCGCGAGTACGAGGTCCCGATGCGCGCGTCCTGCGAGGCGATCACCAGGTCCGCGCACAGCGCCATGTCTGAGCCGCCGCCGACGCACCAGCCGTGCACCTGCGCGATCACCGGCTTGGGCGAGCGCCACAGCGCCATGAACTTCGGCACCGCGCCGAGGCTCGGCGCGGTCGCCGCCGCGAAGTCCTTGCCCGGGTCCCACTCGCCGTCGGTCGTCAGCGCGTCGTCCCAGTGGTGAAAGCCGCCCGCGAAGTCAAAGCCCGCGCAGAACGAGCGCCCGGCGCCGCGCAGCACGATCACCTTCACCTGCGTATCGGCGATCGCCGCGTGCACCGCCGACTCGATCTCGTCGGGCATCGGCGGCACGATCGTGTTCAGCCGCTGCGGGCGGTTCAGCGTGATCGTCGCGATCGCGCCGTCTGAGTCGTACAGCAGCGTCTCATAGGACATCTGGCCTCCTCGGAGTAGAACGGCGGCTGGCCGGGCATTGAACGTGTAGAGATGTCATCCCGATCCCTGCGCGGCGATGCTATTGGGCAATCGGCCAAGCGCGACCCTGCGCGGTCAGTCCAAGGCGCCCGGCGCCATTTTGGACGTGGGTCGAACGACTTGGCCGCTGCACCTGGACACAATCCCGGCATGTCTCAGACCACGCCAGTGCAGCCGCACGCGCCGCCGCGCCGCCTGCCCGTGCCGCCCGCGTTTCGCCCGGACATGACGCCCGACGGCTGGGGCGCCAGCGGGGCCGGCGACGCGCCCTTCGACGAGGGCCAAGCCGGCGAGCACGACCGCCGCCTGCGCGAGCGTCTGGATGCGCTCGACCTGCGCGAGCTGTGCCGGGCGGTCGCCAGCGACGCCAGCGAGCGCGGCATCTGCTTCGGCACCGCCGACGGCCCGCAGGAGTTCCGCATCGACCCGATCCCGCGGCTGATCGACGCCGCGCAGTGGCAACAGCTGTCCGCCGGCGTCGCCCAGCGCGTGCGCGCGCTGGAGCTGTTCCTGCGCGACGTCTACGGCCGGCGGCGCATCGTGGCCGACGGCGTCGTGCCGCAGCGCGCGCTCGACGGCGCCGAGCACTTCGAGCCGCTGCTCGCCGGCATGGGCGAGCGCATCGGCTCGTGGATCGCAGTCGCCGGCCTGGACGTCGTGCGCGACTCAGACGGCGTCTTCAAGGTGCTCGAGGACAATCTGCGCACGCCCTCCGGGATCGCCTACGCCGTCGCCACGCGCGAAGTGCTCGGCGGGCACCTGCAGGCGCCCGACGGCCTGCGCGTGCGCTCACTCGACGCCGCCTTCGCCATGCTCGGCCAGGCCCTGCGCGCCGCCGCCCCAGAGGCCGCCGGCGAGGACCCCGTCGTCGTGCTGCTCAGCGACGGCGAGCGCAACTCCGCGTTCTACGAGCACACCAAGATCGCCGATGCGCTGGGGCTGCCGCTCGTGCTCAGCGAGCAGCTTTCGCTGCGCCGCGGGCGCCTGTTCGCGCGGCTGCCCGGCGGCGAGCGCGCCGTCGACGTCGTCTACCGCCGTACCGACGAGGACCGCCTGTGCGACGACCGCGGCGAGCTCACCGACGTCGCGCGCCTGCTGTTGGAGCCCGTGCTCGCCGGAACGCTTGCCTGCGTCAACGCCTTCGGCACCGGCGTCGCCGACGACAAGCTGCTGCACGCCTACGTCGAGGACATGGTCCGCTACTACCTGCGCGAAGAGCCGCTGCTGCCTTCCGTCCCGACCTACGACCCCGCGCAACCGCAGATGCTCGAGATGATCCTCGACCGCATCGGCGAGCTCGTGATCAAGCCGCGCAGCGGGCACGGCGGCTACGGCGTCGTCATCGCGCCGCACGCGCGCGCCGAGGACGTGCGCAAGATCGCCGGCGAACTGGCGGCCTCGCCCGAGCGTTTCGTCGCGCAGGAGACCGTCATGCTCTCCAGCCACCCGACTATCGTCGACGGCCGCCTGCAGCCGCGCCACATCGACCTGCGGCCGTTTGCCATCTCCAGCGGCGACGACGTCAGCGTGCTCCCCGGCGGGCTCACGCGCGTCGCCTTCGACGACGGGGCGCTCGTCGTCAACTCCTCCCAGAACGGCGGCAGCAAGGACACGTGGGTGCTCGCGTCATGAGCCGTCCGGTTATCGGCGTGACCGTCTCGGAGATCCGTCAGAAGGAACAGGTGCAGAGCGTGCTCCACGGCGAGCCAA
>JAXDGQ010000341.1:0-4544 GCA_034664965.1 Solirubrobacteraceae bacterium
CGGCGGAGGCGGCGCATTCCGCGGCGGCGGACCCCCCGGCGGCTGATGCGCGTGCCTCGGATCCCCAAGCAGCGATCGGGCACGCGCGCGCGTCGGGCGCGCGAACGACCGGTGGTCGAACGCACACGCTCGACGCTGCAGCTCCGAGGCCGGCGTGACGAGCGTCCGCGGCCGCCGGCGATCCTCGTGCGCGACGTCTCAAAGACCTACGAGCTCGGCCAGATCAAGGTGCGCGCCCTGCGCGAGGTGTCGCTGCGCATCGACCGCGGCGACTTCGTCGCGATCATGGGCAGCTCGGGCAGCGGCAAGAGCACGCTGATGAACATCCTCGGCTGCCTCGACGTGGCCACCAGCGGCAGCTACCGGATCGACGGGGTGGACGTGCGCAGCCTGGACGAGGACGACCTGTCGGACCTGCGCAGTCGCAAGATCGGCTTCGTCTTTCAGAGCTTCAACCTGGTGGCGCGCACGAGCGCGATCGCCAACGTCGAACTGCCGCTCGCCTACGCCGGCGTGGACCGCCAGGCGCGCCGGCTTCGCGCGGCGGACGCGCTCGGCGCCGTGGGCATGGCCAACCGCCTGCACCATGAGTCCTCCGAGCTCTCCGGCGGCCAGCAGCAGCGCGTCGCGGTCGCACGGGCGATCGTCACCAACCCGACGCTGATCCTCGCCGACGAGCCGACGGGCAACCTGGACTCGCACTCCACCGAAGACGTGCTGGCGATCTTCGCGCGCCTCAACGGCGAAGGCCGGACGGTCGTGCTGATCACACACGAGCCCGACGTCGCCGAGCAGGCCAAGCGGGTCATCAGCCTGAGCGATGGCCGGGTCGCCGACGATCGGCGCGTCGCAGGCGTGGACGAGGCGCCGCCCGTGCTGGCGCGCCAGAAGTCCGCCCACGCCGCGGATGCCGATGTCGCGGAGGTCCGGCTGTGATCGGCGCGGAGACGCTGCGCATCGCCTGGGGCGGGATCGCCGCCAACAAGCTGCGCTCGGGCCTGACGATCGTCGGCATGACGATCGGCGTGGCCTCGGTGATCGTGCTGATCGCCGTGGGCAATGGCTCCTCAAAGGCCATCAAGTCGCAGATCCAGAGCCTCGGCACGAACGTGCTGCTGGTCCAGTCGGGCGTCGGGCGCGGCGGCTCGGGCGCCTCGGGCGCGAGCAGCGTCGCGCTGACCAAGAAGGATGCAGAAGCGCTGCAGGAACCTGGCAAGGCCCCCGACGTCATGAGCGCCTCGCCGGTCGTCAGCGCGACGGCCGTGAAACTGGTGTTCGCCAGCACGAGCTATGAACCCACGACGTTCACCGGCACCACCCCCTCCTACCTGACGGCGCACAACTACAAAGTCGCAGAAGGCAGCTCGTTCACGAGCGCCGACGTCAGCAGCCACAAGCGCGTCGCGGTGATCGGCCAGACGGTCGCAGAAGAACTGTTCGCCGGCCAGAGCGCGGTGGGGCAGAACATGAAGGTCAACGGCTCGAACTTCGAAGTGGTCGGCGTCTTGGCCGCGAAGGGCTCAAACGGCGCGAGCAACCAGGACGACGTGGTCATGGCGCCGATCTCCACGGTGCAGGACTCGCTCACCGGCTACGGGCCGATCTCCTCGATCACCGTCGAGGCGAAGTCCGAATCGGCATTGAACGCCGCCGAAGGCGAGGTCAAGCAGATCCTCGAGGAACGCCACAAGATCAAGAACACCGAAGAACCGGGCTTTCAGGTGCTCAACCAGGGCTCGCTGCTGTCGACCTCGAGCTCCGCCAGCGGCGTCTTCACCACGCTGCTCGGCGAGGTGGCGGCGATCTCGCTGCTCGTGGGCGGGATCGGCGTGATGAACATCATGCTCGTGAGCGTCACCGAGCGCACGCGCGAGATCGGCATCCGCAAGGCGATCGGTGCCCGGCGAAGCGACATCCTCACGCAGTTCCTCACCGAGGCCGTGCTCGTCTCGCTGATCGGCGGCCTCACCGGCGTGCTCGTCGGAGTGGTCGGCAGCCAGTTCAAGATCGCCGGCGTGCAACCGCAGATCGCCACGTACTCGATCTTCCTGGCGTTCGGCGCGGCGGCTCTGTCGGGGCTGTTCTTCGGCACCTATCCCGCGGCGCGGGCCGCTTCGCTGCGACCGATTGAAGCGCTGCGCTTTGAGTGAGCCAGCTTCCCCCAACAAGGAGTCGACCATGTCAAGCCGCCAGTCCGCCGCGCCGCCGACGAGCGCGCTCGAGTACGAGCCAGCCGAGGAGCATGACGAGTGGCTGGACGAGCCGGAGGAGCTCCCGCGGCGGCCGCGGCGGCGTCTGCTGACGCCCGTTCCGCTCGCGCTGCTCGCCGCGCTGCTGATCGCCTGTGGCTTCATCGGCGGCGTGCTCATCGAGAAGGGGCAAGCCGGCACGGCCTCGGCGAGCGCCGGCGCGAGCAGCGCCATCGCCTCGCGGCTCGCCGGCTTCAAAGGCGCTGCGCCCGGCGCGGCGGGTGGCGCGGGCGGCGGCACGGCCTCGGCCGGCGGCGCGGGTTCCAAAGGCGGCGCGGGCGCGTTCCCGGGCCTCGGCGCATCAGCCGCCGGCGGCGTCACCACCGGCGAAGTCGCCTACGTGAGCGGCAACACGCTGTACGTGACCGACAGCCAGGGCAACACGGTCAAGGTCAACGCCTCCGCCGGATCGAAAGTGACGAAGACCGTCAGCATGAAAGCACAGAGCATCCGCCCGGGGTCGACGGTCGTCGTGCTCGGCAGCAAGGCCAAGAACGGCAGCATCAGCGCGACTTCGATCACCGTCGGCTCCGCTGCCTCTCCCAGCGCGGCGGGCTCCGGCGCGAGCTCGGCCGGCGCCGGCGCGAGCGGCGGCGGCGCTACCCCCACCCTGTTCGGCCCCGGCTAGCAGCAACACAACCACCAACCAAACAAGGAACACGTAAATGTCCACCTCCCCACGTCCCGTCCCCCCACGAACCAGGCGCAAGCTCATACGGCCGCTGCTCGCGCTGTGCGTTCTCGCCGCGTGCGTGGCGCTCGCGGCGTGCGGCAGCTCCGGCAGCGGCTCGAGCTCCGCGGCCAACACCTCGAGCAGCTCCGCGAGCAAAGCGGGCGGGCAGGGCTCGAGCCGCTTCACGGCGCTGCGATCTTGCCTGCAGAAACAGGGCATCACGCTGCCCGCGCCGCCGTCCGGCGCGACTCGTCCACAGGGCGGGCCCGGGGCTGGAGCACCGGGTGGCGGACCGCGCGGCTTGCAGCCGCCGCAAGGCGTCAGTCAAGCCCAGTTTGAAGCGGCGCTGAAGAAGTGCGGCGGAGGCAGACCCCCGCAGGGCGCAGGCGGCGCGATCAACAGCGCGTCTGCGCGCGCGGGGCTCGTCAAATACGCGAGCTGCCTGCGCCAGAACGGCATCAACGTGCCGGAACCGAATACCACCGGTAAAGGCCCCGTGTTCAGCACCAAAGGGATCGATACGTCCAGCAGCCGGTTCAAGGCTGCTCAGAGCAAGTGTCAGAGCGACCTCAAAGGCGCCTTCCCAGGTGGTGGCGGCGGCACGCCGCCCGCCGGCTCAGCGCCAGGCGGCGAAGGCACCGCCGGGTAGCGCTCGCGTGGGCGCTCAGACCGGCGCGCGGCCCGCAACGGCGAGCTCAGCGCCGGCGCGCGGCCTCGCGCGGTTCGCACGGCTCACGGCTCACGGCTCACGGCTCACGCAGCACGTAGCCGACGCCGCGAACGGTGTGAATCAGATCGGCCGCGCCGACGACCTGCAGCTTGCGGCGCAGGTAGCCCACGTACACGCGCAGCGCGTTGGACGCGGCGCCGAAGTCATAGCCCCACACGCGGTCGTAGATCACGCTGTGCGTGAGCACCTGGCGAGGGTTTCGCATGAACAGTTCCAGCAACTGGTACTCGGTGCGCGTCAGCTCGACGACCTGCTCGCCGACGGCGGCTCCATGGCGCGATCGATCGAGGTGCAGCTCGCCGAAGGACAGCTCGTCGGGGTCGCCCTCCGGTCCGGTGCGGCGCAGCAGCGCGCGCAGACGTGCCTTGAGCTCGTCCACGTCGAAGGGCTTGACCAGGTAGTCGTCGGCGCCGGCGTCCAGCCCTGCCACGCGGTCTGAGATCTCCACACGGGCGGTGAGCATCAGGATCGGCACGCGGTTGCCGAGCATGCGCAGGCGCTCGCACACCTCGAGCCCGTCGACGTCGGGCATGCCGAGGTCCAGCACGACCGCGTCGGGGACCGCCTGGACGACCGCCTCGATCGCCTCGCTGCCGCCCTCGGCGACCTGCACCTCGTATCCGGCGAGCGTCAGCACCCGCCGCAGGGCGTCGCGCACGGCCCGATCGTCGTCGACCACGAGGACCCTCATCTGTCGATTGTCGCGCACCATCCGCACCTTTTGGCAGGCTGGGGAGACGTCCTACGTTGCTCTTACGTGCCTTTCGGGCCCGTACGGGGTAGATATGTCGACACGAGATACGCCACACCCCCCGCATGCCCATGAGTCCAGCAGCCAGAGCCAAAGCGAATGAGACGTCGTCGAAGGCGTCGGTCGCGCGGGCGTTCGAGC
>JAXDGQ010000342.1:0-3934 GCA_034664965.1 Solirubrobacteraceae bacterium
ATCCGCTGCGCCTTCTCTCCCGAGAGCGAGCGCGCGCCGGCCGGCGCCGCGGAAGCCGAGCCCCTGGCGTCTGGACTCCCCTCTGCGGCGTCGGTCTTCTCGGCGACGGCGTCGACGGCTGAGCTCATCCTTGTGGTGAGACTTCGACTAGGCGACCGAGGCGCCGGACGGCGCCGGCTCCGCCGGAGCGGTGGTCGAGCTGTAGTCGAACTCCTCCTCGGCCCCGAACAGCAGGTCGAGGACCTTCGAGCGCAGGCCCTCGCTGAGGGCGATGGCGAGCACTCCGGCGATCCCGAGCAGCAGCAGCGAACGTCCCATGCCACCGCTGCGGCGGCGCTTGGGGGGTTCGCGCAGCGAGCCCGACGCGTCGCGCAGGGCGTTGGCGGCCTCCTTGAGCTCGCGCTGGAGCTTGCGATCCTCGAACAGCGCCTGCGTGGCCGGCTTGCCGTTGCTCATCCGCCCGTACGCGCTGCGCGCAGCGCCGTAGGCGGTGATCAGCGAGCTGCGCAGATCCTCATCCGCGAGCAGGCGCTGCAGGTACTGGTTGCGCTGCGCCGCGCGCGCAGCTTCGCCGGCCTTGTTGATCCTGTCCTTAGCTGCCATCACCGAACCTCGTCTCTGCCGAAGCTTTGCTGGGTCTGTTTTCCGAGCCTGCTGGGTCTGTGGGCAATATACCCCGCTGGCGCCAAGCGAAAGCGCACGGTAGCCGGGTGGGCCGGCGAGCGGCGACGGACCTGACAGGCTTGGCGCCCATGCCAACGTTCCAGGCAACCGTGACCGTGCTCGGTCTGCTGTTGATGTTGGGCGCGCTCGTGTCCGGTCTGGCGCGCCGCTCGATGCTCTCGCTGGCGGCCCTGTTCGTGCTCGCGGGCTTCGCCCTGGGCCACGGCGGGCTGGACGTGGTGGACTTTCGCGCGCGCTCTGCCTTTGTCGAGGATCTGGCGTTTGCGGCGCTGATCGTGATCCTCTTTCGCGACGGCCTGGAGGTCGAGGGGGAGATGCTCCAGCGCGCCTGGCACCTGCCGCTGCGCAAGCTGGTGCTGGCGATGCCGCTGACGACGATCATCGTCGCCGCGGCCGCGCGGCTGCTGGTGGGGCTGTCGTGGACGGAGTCGTTTCTGCTGGGGGCGCTGCTGGCGCCGACCGACCCGGTGCTGACGTCGAGCATCGTCACCAATCCGCGCGTCCCGCGCCTGGTGCGCCATTCGCTGAACCTCGAGTCGGGGCTGAACGACGGGCTGGCGCTGCCGGCGGTGCTCGCGTTCGCGGCCGCGCTGAGCGCCGACTCTGACAACTTCGTGTGGTGGCGCTTCGTGCTGCAGGACATCGGCCTGGGCTTCCTCTACGGAATCGCCTGCGGCTGGATCGCATCGCTGCTCATGCCGCGCGCGAAGGGTCGTGACGAGGGCGGCCGGCCGGCGGACGAGCGAATCCCCACCCACCAGCGGTCGCTGTTCGCGCTGGGCGTGGCGTTCGCCACCTACGGCGTGACGGTGATCTCGCCGAAAGGCAACGGCTTCATCGCGGTGTTCGTCGCGGCGATCGTCCTCAGCGTGCGCCGCCCGGACGTCAGGGAGCACTTCGAGCGCAACTCGGAAGAGATCGTGGAAATCGTCAAGCTCGGCATCTTCCTGGTGTTCGGCTCGCTGCTCACGGTGCATGCCTTCACGAGCGAGGGCTGGGTGGCGCTGCCGTTCGTCGCGGTGACGTTCCTCCTCGCCCGCCCGCTGGCCGTGTGGATAGCACTGATCGGCACCCGCACCGACACCGCGACGCGGCTGTTCATGGGCTGGTTCGGCCCCAAGGGCGTCGCCTCGATGACGTTCGCGCTGATCGTGCTCGACCGTCAGATCCCGGGCGGCGTGCGCATCTTCAACCTGACGGCGCTGGTCGTGTTCTGCTCGATCATCCTGCACGGCATCACAGACACGCCGGGGGCGAACTGGATCGCCAGGCGCGCCGAGCGCGTCGGCGGCGCAACGGACCTCGAGGAGCCGGCGGGCGGCGACGGCGCCGCGAGCGCTCAGGCGTGAAGCGCGGCCTGCTCCTGCGCTGAGGGGAACGCCCACGCGGCGCGCGTGCGGCGCTCCTGGCGAAAGACGAAGCGCAACTGCTGCGGCGGGCGCAGCTGCGCCTCGTTGGGGCGGAAGGTCGCGCAGGGCTCGGGCAGGTTCAGCGCGCAGAGCATGTTGCAGCGAAAGTAACATTCGTCACAGCTCACTTTGCGCGCCACGCGCTTGCCCTGCGTTGCCTTCGCCACGCCTGCCCCCAAGCCACGAGTTGAATTGAACAGCCGGAGCCATCAAAGCACCGCGCGCAGGCCACAGCGAGCGCCCATCTCGCAAAACGCAGACAAAACGATTTAGTAGTCGCAAAGAGCCGAAAGCAAGTCACTTGGATGTGACAATCGCGCCGAACGAACCGCACTTTGCGAGGTATTGGGGTCGGCGACGGGCGCTCGGTCATGATGTGCAGGTGCGTATTCTCGTCACCGGCGCCAGCGGCTTCGTCGGCTCGCTGATCGTCCCGCGACTGCTCGCGGAGGGGCACGATGTGCGTGGCCTGGCACGCGATCCAGCGCGCGTGGACTCGGCAGCGCAGCTGGTGCGCGGCGACGCGCTGAGCGGCGAAGGCCTGGCGGAGGCTCTAAACGACGTGGAGATCGCCTATTACCTGATCCATTCGATGGAGCGCATCGAGCGCGCACGCGATGGCGCGCTTCCGTTTGCAGAACGCGAGCGCCTGGCGGCGGAGACGTTTGCCGCGGCGGCGACGGCGGCGGGGGTGCGGCGGATCGTGTACCTCGGCGGCCTGCTCGGCGAGTGCGCCAACGGTTCACATCGCTCGCGTCATCTGTCCAGCCGCGAGGGAGTCGAGCGCATCCTGCTGAGCGCGGTCCCCGACTCGGTTGCGCTGCGTGGGTCGATCGTGATCGGCGCCCGGTCGCGCTCGTTTCGCCTGCTGGTGCGGCTGGTCGAGCGCATGCGCGTGCTGGCACTCCCGGCGTGGCGCAGGTTTCGCACGCAGCCGATCGACGAGCGCGACATCGCCGAGATGCTCGTCGCCTCCGCCACGGCCGCGATCGGCGGCCGCTCGCTCGACGTGGGCGGTCCGGACGTGCTGTCCTACGGCGAGATGATCGAGCGGATCGCCGATCTGATGCTCGTCAACCGCCCGTCGCTCGGCCTCGGGGTGAGCGTCACCCCGATCGCCGCACGAGTCGCCGCGGCGATCGCCAGCGAGGACCCCGAGCTGGTGCTGCCGCTGATGGAGAGCCTGAGCGGCGACCTGCTTGTGCGCGACGACGACGCCGCGAGGCTGCTGGGAGTGCGCTTGCACTCGTTCGACTCGGCGGTGGAGCACGCGCTCAGAGAGTGGGAAGAATCCGAACCGCTGGCCGCGCGCTGATCGGTGTCCGATTGAGCCTCGTCACCGTCTCCACGAAGATCGACGCCCCGCGCAAGGACGTGTGGCAGATGGTCATGGATCCTGAGCGCCTGGGCGATTGGGTCACGATTCACCGCAAGCTCGTCAATGCCGACGACGGCCCGCCGCGCGTGGGCTTTGAGATGGAGCAGCAGATCCACATGCGCGGGGTGAGCCTGGACGTTCACTGGAAGCTGGTCGAGTGCGATCCCTGCGTGAGGGCCGTTTGGGAGGGTCGGGGCCCGGCACGCTCGCGCGCGCACACCGAGTATCTCCTGCGCGAAGCCGACGGCGGCACGCGCTTTGACTACCGCAATGAATTCCGCCCGCCGCTCGGCCCGATCGGCGCGCTGGTCAGCAGGGCGCTCGTCGGGGGCATTCCGGAGCGGGAGGCAAAACGCACGCTTGACCGTTTGCGAACTCACTTGGAGAAGGCGGTCGTTGCAGGGAACTAGTGTAAGGTGCGCCACGAAGCGAGAACGTTTCGATTTAGAGCACATTTACCTAG
>JAXDGQ010000343.1:0-4352 GCA_034664965.1 Solirubrobacteraceae bacterium
CGCGGTCGGTGATCTGCACGAAGCCGTCGGCATCCACGGCGGCGATGTCTCCTGTGCGCAGCCAACCGGCGTCGAACTTCTCGTCGCCCGACTCGTCGTTGAAATAGCGCGCCGCGATCCACGGGCCGCGGACCTCGATCTCCCCAGTCGACTTGCCGTCCCACGCGACCTCGCCGTCGTCACCGGTCAACCGCAGCTCCACCCATGGCAGAGGACGCCCCTGCTTGGCGCGCGTGTCCCAGTAGCTCTCGTCATGCTCTGCCTCCAGCGGGCGCGAGAACGTGGCAACCGGGCTCGTCTCGGTCATCCCCCAGGCCTGAAAGATGTTCACTCCGTGGCGCTCCTCGAAGTCGCGCATGAGCTGGCGCGGCACCGCCGACCCGCCGCACGTCGCATTCGTCAGCGACGACAGGTCGACTTGCGGATGCTCGTCGGCGAAGCGCAGCAGATCAGCGAAGATCGTCGGCACGCAGCCCATCAGCGTCGGGCGCTCGGCGGCGATGAATCCCGCCAACGGCTCGGCCGCGAGGAACTGGTTGGGCAGCATCAGATCGGCCCCCGCGAGCGCCGCGCCGTGCGGCAGTCCCCAGGCATTGGCGTGAAACATCGGCACGACCGCCAGCACGCGATCTGCGCGCGACAGCCCGAGACCGTCCTTGACCAGCGTCGCCGTGGAATGCAGGCTGATCGAGCGATGCGAATAGAGGACGCCCTTCGGGTTGCCGGTCGTGCCGCTCGTGTAACAGAGCGCTGCCGCCTGGCGCTCGTCGATCTCCGGATAGTCAAAGCCGCCGCCGCCGGCTTCCTCCATCAGCTCCTCGTAGCGCAGCACGTTCGGCAGACTCCCCGCGTCGCCGTCGCCCATCACGACATAGTGCTCGACTGTCTCGAACGTCGGCGCGAGCTTCTCCAGCACCCCTACGAGCGAGTCATCGACGAAGATGACCCTGTCCTCGGCGTGGTTGACGATGTAGGTCAGCTGCTCCTCGAACAGGCGGATGTTGAGCGTGTGCAGCACCGCTCCGACACACGGGATCGCGAAGTACAGCTCGAAGTGGCGCTGGTTGTTCCAGGCGAACGTCGCGATCCTCTGACCCTGCTGCACCCCCAGCCGCGCCAGCGCGCGCGCCAGCCTGTCGATCCGCTCGGACACCTCGCTGAACTTCGCGCGTTCGACGCTTCCCGGCTGTGCGAGCGTAAGCACGCTCGCGTCCGGGCTCGACGTGGTCAGCCTGCGGCGAATGTGATGCAACGTCAGCGGAAAGTCGTCCTGCATGAGACCCGGCAGCGCCCCGCTCATCCCCTCCGAGCTCCTTCCTCGCGCGGCGTCAGCTCGCGCAGCTCGCTGTAGATTCCGCGTGTGCGCTGAGCGATGTCGTCCCAGTCGAAGCGCAACACGTGCTCGGAGGCCTCCGTCACCAGTCGCTCGCGAAGCGGCTCGTCGACCAGCAGGCGCTCGATCATCACCCCCAGGTGCTCGGCGTCGCCGCCGTTGAAGCGCAACCCGACGCGCTCACCGACAGGCACCACCTCGCGCAGCCCTCCCGTGTCGGCGACGATGCACGGACAGCCCGATGCCATCGCCTCGAGCGCGACGAGGCCGAACGGCTCGTAGATCGACGGCACCACGCACAGGTCGGCGATCCGGTAGAGCGAGTGCAGGACATCGTCACCGATCCAGCCGAGGAAGCTGCCGTGATCGGAGAGCCCCAGCCGCTCGGCCTGGGCCTTGAGCTCAGCCTCGTGCGTTCCGCTGCCGGCCACGAGGAAGCGCACGTCCTCCACCCCCTCCAGCACGCTCGGCAGCGCGTCGAGCGCCAGCTGAAAGCCCTTCTCATAGACCAGGCGCCCGACGAACAGCACGAGCTTCTCGTGCGGCTCGGCGAACTTCCGGCGCAGCGCCTGCAGATCGCCCGCGGGACGCAGTTCGCTCGGATCGATCCCGTTGGGGATCACCGCGATGCGGCGCTCGTCGATGTCGAAGATATCGGCGACGTGCCCGCGCATGTAGTAGGAGCACACGATCAGCGCGTCCGCGCTGCGTGCCATCCAGCGCTCCACCGAGTGGATGTGCGACTGCGGCGGATCCTGCACCCAACCCTGGTGGCGACCGTGCTCGGTCGCGTGGATCGTCGTCACGTATGGCACCCCCAGGCGCTCGGCGAGCGCCGAGGAGGCCTGCGCGACAAGCCAGTCGTGCCCGTGCACCAGGTCATAGCGAGCATCCTCGGCGAGCGCTTCCCCCGCCGCCAGCATGTCGCCGTTCATCTGCTCGACCCACGCGACGAAGCGCTCGAGATCGCGTGGCCAGCTCGGCTCGCGGACCCGATGGATCGTCACGCCCGCGAGCTCGTCGACCCCGGGCTGGCCGTCCGCGGACCCCTCGTCGACCCCGCGCGTCAGCACGTCCACGCTCATCCCCTGGCGAACGAGTGCCTCGGCCAGCTTGCGCACGTGGCGCGCCAGTCCGCCCTCTATCACCGGCGGGTACTCCCAGGAGAGCAGCAGCGCGCGATCGCTCATGCCACAGACCCTATCTCGCGCGACGCCGTACGGGCCCGAGGCACGGTGCGCGGCACGTGGCGCAGCGATGGCCGCTGCGCCTGCAAAGGCTCAGATCGCGATCAGCTCGAGCTCGTCCAGGCGCCGCGCGGCTGGAGCCGCCCAGGTCAGGCCGTCAGAGAGGCACAGCACTCCGGCCGCGGCCAGAGCGGCCACGGCCGCCTCGAGCTCCTCCGCGCCCGCCCCCAGCTCCTCGCGAAGCTGCGCGAGCGAACGCCGCTGCTCGGCGTCGTCCAGCAGCTCCAGGACGACTGCCCTTTCGAGTCGCGAGCCGCCCGAGGCTCGAGGCCCGCTCGCTTCTTGGTGCATGGGAGCCCTCCTTTCGCTACCCGCGTCGGTCTTCGCCCCGCCGCGCCGATCGTCCGATTTCGATGGTCTGGAGAGTACACACAGCTTGGAACGGTTTACTGCGGCGTCGTTGCGCGGATCCGCTGCCTCTGTCCACTGCCCGCGCGCATGCTCACCTCATGCGCGCCGCGGCCGCCATGTCCTGTGGAGCCCTCACGAAAGCCGGTCGCGCGCGCGTAGGCGATGATTGGCAGATGAGCTCACCGACGCCCCCGGGCTTCTACTTCGGCGTGATGTCGCCGTACTCGTGGCTTGCCGCCGAGCGAATCGGGCGCGTGCTTCCGGCGGCTCGCTGGCGCGGTGTGCTGGCCGGCGTCGTCTTCAAGGAGCACGGCCGCACGTCCTGGGGGCTGACCGAGCGCCGTGCCGAGGGGATCGCCGACTGCGAGGCACGTGCATCCGAGCACGGGCTCGGGCCGATCGTCTGGCCCGAGCCGTGGCCGACGAGCGACCTCCTGGCCGGGCGCGCGATGGCGTTCTGCGAGCTTCGCGATCGCGAATGTGCGCCCGCGAACGGCGCCCGTGACGCAAGCAAGCCCGGTGACAGCCTGCTGAGGACATTCGCGCTGGCTGCGATGCGCATGGCCTTTCTCGAGGGCGCCGATCTCCAACCGCTCGACGCGGTGCTCGAGGCCGGACGTCGCAGTGAGATCGACGAGTTCGAGCTGCGCGAGGCGCTGAGCGATCAGCGGGTCAAGGACGAGCTGCGCGCGATCACCGGCGAGGCCATCGCCGTCGGCGTCTTCGGCGTACCGACCGTACTCGTCGGCGGGGAGCTGTTCTGGGGCGACGACCGCCTGCGCGACGCGGCAAGCGCCTACGGCGCGAGCGCCCGGTCCTGAGCGCCCGCGAACCGGCCGTCGCTAGCTCCCGGGCCCCTCTTTGCGCGGCGCGAGATCGATCTCCAGCTGTCGCGGCGACGGTCGCAGCGGCTCGCCGGTCTCGCGCGGCCTTCCGCGCTTGGCCCAGTGGCCAATCACTTCGCGGCTGCGACAGCTGTGGTAGCTGATGCGGCGGTCCAATGGAGCAAGCGCCAATCCGCCGGGGGCGGGTGCCGTGACGATCGCGTGAAAGCGCCGCCCACCCCGGTCGACCTCGACGATGTCGCCCGTCTGAATGCCCTCGAGCCGCATGCCGGACGCACTCCAGCACGATTTCCCGCGCCAAGCCGCCTCGGCGGGCGCCCGGCGGGGGCTGCGCAGTGCGAACCCGTAGGCTTGATGGTCGTGCGATGGCTCGTGGACGGGATGAACGTGATCGGGACACGCCCGGACGCATGGTGGAAGGACCGGCACGGGGCGATGGTGCGACTCGTGCATCTGCTCGAGAACTGGTCCGCCGCGACAGGCGAGGACGTGATCGTCGTATTCGAGCAGCCGCCCCGTCCGCCGATCTCCTCCACCGTCGTCGAGGTGGCACATGCGCCCCGCCCACGCCGCGAC
>JAXDGQ010000344.1:0-6219 GCA_034664965.1 Solirubrobacteraceae bacterium
CTGCGCTCCGCCGGGGGAGCGGCTGGTGCGGGGCTGCAGTTCGGTTGCCACTTCGCTCCCTTCGCGGGCATTACCCCACAGGTTCAAAGGGTCGGCGCCGGGGGAATCGCTCCCGTGCGCCATCTCAGCCGGCCTTCCCGCCAGCCCCCCTGGTGTGTGTTCGCTCTGGCGCTGATGCTACCGCGCGGCGGGGGCGCCGCGGCGCGCTCGACCGGTCCTCAGGCGGCGACGACCGGGCGCGTCAGCGCGCGCACGAAGTCCTCGAGCTGGGCGGTCGTCCAGCACTCGAAGGCGGTGCAGAATTCCTCGTAGGCGGCGATCACCGAGTCGCCGTAGTTCCAGTACAGGCGCGGCTCCGGGTTCAGCCAGATCGTGCGCCCGGCGCGCGCGGCGATCTGCGCGAAGATGTCCGCGCGCGGGTCGCGGCCGTTGGTGCGCGCGTCGCCGAGCACGATCACCGTGGCACGCGGGTGCAGGTCGTCCTCGACCTGCACCAAGAACTCCGACCACACACGCCCGTAGTCGGTGTAGCCGGAGATGTCGGCGACGCCGGCGTCTGAGCCGATCCGCTCTGAGACGGCCTTGAAGTTGCGCTCGTGTTCGAAGATGTCGGTGACCTCGGAGATGCGCTCGATGAACACGAACGAGCGCATCTTGCGGAAGGTGTCGTGCAGTGCGTGCAGCACCGACAGGAAGAACACCGACGCCGAGGTGACGCTCGTGGAGACGTCGCAGAGCACATAGATCTCCGGGCGGCGCGGACGGCGCGGGCGGAACTTCAGCTCGACCGGCACGCCGCCGGTCTGCAGCGACGCGCGCATCGTGCGGCGCACGTCGACGTGGGCGTGGCGGCGGTGCCCCCGCGCCTGCAGGCCCTGGGTGGCCAGGCGCCGGCGCAGCTGCGCGACGACCCGGTGCACGGCCGCCAGGTCGGCCAGCGGCCCCGACGGCAGCGCACGGTCGAGCTCACCCAGCGCTCGCGCCGGCGGCAGGCTGCCGGTGCGCTCGATCTGCGAGCGCTCCAGCTCGCGCCGCATCAGCGCCTCGAAGCGGCGCAGCGCGTCGCGTGGGAGTCCGTCGTGGCGGGGGTCGTCCTCGGGCAGGTCCGGCTGGGGCTCGGCGCGCAGGCCGAGCGCGCGGCGGATGCGCTGCACGTCGACGCCGATCACCCCCGAGCCCTCCTGGCGGCGCGCGAAGGCCGCGATGGCCATGCGCGCCAGATCGCGCATGGCGCCCTCCGAGCCGTCCCTCAGCGCGGCCGCGATCTGCGCGCGCAGCGCGTCGAGCTCCTGCTCGGTGAGCTCTGAGAGATCCGCCCGATCCTCCTCGCGCACCCCCTCGCGCGAGGCTGCCAGCTCGACGGCGCGAAAGAAGAAGCGCTCGAACACCAGCTCGAAGATGCGCCGGTCCTCCTGGCTCTTGGCGAGCGTCGCCGCGAGCGCCTCGCGGAAGTCCTCCTGCGAGGTCCAGCTGATCTCGCGCAGCACCTCGAAGGCGTCGAGCAGCTCGGACGTCCCCACGGCTATCCCTTCGCGGCGAAGCTCCTCGCCGAGCTCGAGGATGCGCGCCGGCATGCCCTCCGGCGCGGTGGCGCCCTGCGCTTCCCCTCGGCGCTCAGACGACATCGGCAGGCGATCCGAGCTTCAGCCCCACCCGCTCGGCGACCACGTCCATGTCGGCGCGGTGCTTGACGATCACCGACATCGTTTCGTTGAACGTCTCGGCGTCGATGTCCTGCACGCCGAGCAGCAGCAGAGCCCGCGCCCAGTCGATCGACTCGGCAATCGACGGCGGCTTCTTCAGGTCGAGCGCGCGCACCATGCCGATCACCTCGACCAGGCGCCGCGCGACCGTCTCGTGCAGATCGGGGGCGTGCAGGCGCACGATCTCAAGCTCGTGCTCGAGCTCGGGATAGTCCAGCCACAAATAGAGGCAGCGGCGCTTGAGCGCCTCGGTCAGCTCGCGCGAGTTGTTGGAGGTGAGCAGGACGATCGGGTGGGTGCGCGATTGCACGCGACCGAGCTCGGGAATCGAGATCTGGAAATCGGAGAGCACCTCCAGCAGCATCGCCTCGAACTCCTGGTCGGTCTTGTCGATCTCATCGATCAGCAGCACGACCGGAAGCTCTGAGGAGATCGCCGTCATCAGCGGGCGTGCCAGCAGGAACTCCTCGCCGAAGATGTCCTCCTGCACCGCGTTCCAGCCGGTGTCGGCCGCCTCCGCCTGGATGCGCAGCAGCTGCTTGCGGTAGTTCCACTAGTACAGCGCCTTGGCCTCATCCAGGCCCTCGTAGCACTGCAGGCGCACGAGCTCGCGCCCGAGGTAGCGCGACAGCGCCTTGGCCAGCTCGGTCTTGCCCACGCCCGCCGGGCCCTCGACGAGCACCGGCTTGCCGAGCTTCGTCGCCAGGTAGGACACCAGCGCCGTGGACTCGCCGGGCAGGTAGCCCACCGCGCGCAGCCCGGCGGAGACGTCTTGGACGGAGCTCGGCGAGGGGTGGCTCGGCCCCTGCGCCTCGGACGGGGTGACGGACATCGTCAGCGCAATGATAGGCGCCGGCCGGCTCTCGGCTGTGAGCGCCCGCCTACTCCTCGCCCGGCGGAGCGTCCTCGAAGGACATCTGCTCCGACGGACCCGGCGGATAGCGCGGTCGCCCCCGCGGCGCCCGAGACGAGGGCGAAGCTGGGCGGGGCGCCTCGCCTGCTCGCGCGGCCGGCGGGCGCGCGGGTACGGGGACGATGGCCGTGGGCCGATCGCGCTCGTGGTCGGCGCCACGCGAACGGAAGCGATCGTCGTCGTCGGCAGACCGGATAGTCGTCTCTTCGCGCTCGCGAGGGCGCGACAGCGGCGGTTGGCCGCGCTCGCCGGCGCGCATGCGCCTGCCCGCGTACACCAGGCCGAGCGCGAGCAGCAATGCGATGAAGATCCCCCACTGGATGCCGACGCTCGCGGTGAACTTCTGCGCGCCGTGAAGACCCGGCTTGTCGAGCATGCGGTAGAAGATCAAAACCGCCGCCCAGCCCCCGGCGATCATCACGATCGTGCCGTCGCCGCCGGGCAGGTGGAAGTCGCGCTCCTCGGCGCGCGCGAACAGGATCGCGAGCACGCCGGCGCTGACGAGCAGCACGGCGGCCTCGACGAACGAGAACGACTGGAAAGCGCTCAGGCTCGCCTGTGCGGCGTGCGAGCCTTCGACGACGGTCTTGCTGTACCAGGGCAGCAGCATCGACACGAACAGGCCGAGCGCGGTCAGCGCGGACAGTCGCTGCTCGCGTGCGAGCTCGCGCCATGCATGCAGGAGCCGGCTCATCGCCCGCCTTTCCTTCGCCACGTCATCTGTGAGCGGCTCACCGCACCAGTCTAGGAGCGCCCCGGCGGCGGCGGCGCGCTAGCGGTGCGAGACGACGATCGTACCCGTGGTCGTGGCGAAGTTGCCCGCCGGGTCGGTCGCGCTGAGCGTGACGTTGAAGGTGCCGCCGCCGGCGGGCGTCGACCACAGGAGCTTCGGCCGGCCGCGGCCGAGGTAGGCGCTGTTGGTCGACACCGTGCGCGAGCCCTGGCGGATGCTCAGGCGGACGGAGGAGACCTTCGACAGCGACAGCTGCACGCCGGCGCGCGTCCCTCCCTTGAGCGTCCTGGTCAGCAGCGAGACCACCGGCGGCGTCTTCTCATACGCCGTGAATTTCTGTGCCGTCGTGCAGTACACCTGATCGCCGGCGATCGGCGTGGGGGGCGGCGTCGTCGCGGCGGCGTGAGCCACGCGCGTCGCCCCGGGGCGGACTCGGGTCTGCAGGGCGCTCGGCGCGGTGCCGCCGGATGGCGCGGTGGGCGTGGTGGTGGTTGGCGTGGTGGTGGTCGGCGTGGTCGTGGTCGGCGTGGGCGCCGGGGTGGTCGTCGTCGGCGTCGGCGTCGGGGCGGGGGCCGTTGTCATCGGCGGCCCTTTGCGCGTGCGTTCGCACAGGTGCTGGAGGAATTCGGTGAGCAGTTCGTGGTAGTTGAGGTTCGATTCGGAGTACTGGTCGTACATCGACCAGGCGCCGGTGTCGAAGCGCGGCGTTTCCACACGCGCCTGCCCATCGCCGTCTTCGAACAGTTTCAGCCCGAGCGGATCTTTGGTGATCTGCGTGTAGTCGTACAGCCCGACGACCGCCTGGATGAAGCCGTTGAGGATGCGGTCGCTCGGCGCGTAGGTGTACTCGGCGTACATCGAGCCGGCCGGGGTCTTGACCTGCACGCCGGTGGACGGCGGCGTCTGGAAGACGCCGACGGCCTGGTGTGCCGCGTTCAGCAGGGCCGGTTCCTTGAAGCGCTGCCACGAGCGTGCGAGGACCTGCAGCGCGGTGCCCTGCGACAGCCCGCTCGTCCAAGGCGGGCGGCCGCCGCCGAACTGGAACATGTACTCCCAGGCGATGCCGCCGGCGCGTTTGGTGGCCAGCGGCAGGACTTCTGAGAGCAGCTGGCGCAGATTTGAGTTTTCGTGCCCCGACAGGAAATAGCCGTTGGCCTTGCCGAACGTGCCAAGCCACTGGATCTCGATGCCCTGCCCGCCGTAGTACTCCCACACGATCTTGCTGTTGGGAAAGCTCACGCGCGTGCCGCTGGACAGCAGCGGTTCGCTGGTCCACCAGGTGCGGTTGTTTTCCAGGGTGAGGAAGATCACGGGCAGGCGCGAGGGGCTGAAGTAGCCGCTCGCGGCCATCGCCTGGACATTCGCCACGACGGCGCCGAGCTCGCTGCGCCGCGTTCCGCTGAGCCTGCCGAGCGAGCGTTTGGCGGCGACGTAGGCGTTGTAGTACTGCGTGTACTGCGCGGGTGTGATCGCCGCGCTGCGCTTGAGGCCCTGCAGCGCCCCGGAGACGCTCGGGCCGGCCGCCGCCGGGGAGGCTGTGGCGGCGAGGAGCGCCAAGACGCCGAGAACAAGCGTCGGAAGAAGCTTCGCGCGCACGCGGCGCATGCTACGCGCGGCTCGCGCCCGCGCCGGGCGTGCAGCGGGCGTTGCAACGCGGCGCGGCGGCGTGAAGGGCATGCCTTCTCGAACACGCGCGCACTCGCGCGAGTTGCGCCCGGGCTATTCGCGGTCGAGCTCGAGGTCGTCGTCGGGCTCGAGCTCGTCCTCGTCCTCGACGATCTCGTCGTCGCCGGCGACGAGCAGCTCGCCGCCGGGCTGGTAGGTGACGCGAAACTGCTCGATCAGCTGGTCGCGGCGGTGTTCGTCGACGGGCGCCTCGTCGGCGATCAGCACCCAGTCGGTGGCCTCGAAGTCGTCGGACTCGAAGATCTCGTGGTCGACCTCGGGCGAGTCGTCGACGATCACCAGCACCTCGGTCTGCGGGTTGAAGTACGTACCCGGGCGGATCGTGAGCTCGTCGAGCTGGAAGCGGCGCGGGTCGCTCATGGCGCGTTTATACCTGACTTTCCTGTTGGGATGTGGGCGGCGTGCTGCTGGCGCGCAGGCGGCGCGCATTCGCTCGCGTGCGGTCCACGCCCGGGGCCGCGTGCAGGGCCTACGGATCGAGCTCGTCGAGCGTGCGCTGCACCTCCTGCTCGACGTCGAGCGGCTCCAGCCCCTTGCGCTCGCGGCGTTCGTTGCGCGCCAGGACGAGCTGGCGAACCTCGCTCGTCAGTCCCGGATCGTGGCCGGCGGACTGCGCCGGGGCGAGCAGCCGGGCGACCTCCGCGTCGATGTCCAGCCCCGGCTCGCCGCGGCCGACGAGTCGCGCGCTGCGCGCCGTCAGCATCTGGCGGACTTCCATCTCCTGCTCGGCGCGCGAGCCCCCGGCGCCGCCTGCGGCGGGCGGGGGCGAGCCGTAGGGATCGCCCTCGCCGGTGAGTCCGCCGTCGCCGATGTGGTCGTACAGGCTGCCACGGCTGAACAGGAAGATCAGCGACATGACGACCGAGACGGCGACGGCGCCGAACACGACGATCGGAAAGGCGCTCTGCAACACGAAGGCGCTCGGCGGCACGGTTTGATTGTTGCTGATCGCTGTGCGCTTCGCTACCCTGGCTGGTCGGGGTTGACTGACCAGTCAATCATCTGAGATACCGCCAGCCCATAGGGGGATTTAGGAAGAAATGGTCGATTTCACGCTCACCGACGAGCAGAAGAGCCTGCGCGAGATGGCGCACGACTTCGCGGTCAAGGAGATCCGCCCGGTCGCCTGGGAGTACGACAAGGACGGGACCTGGCCGCAGGACATCATCGAGAAGGCCTGGGAG
>JAXDGQ010000345.1:0-9006 GCA_034664965.1 Solirubrobacteraceae bacterium
GCCGCGCGCGGCATCCTCGCGCAGGCTGCGTCCTCGCACGGGGCGCGCGACGAGCTCGCTCGACGCGAACTCCACGAGGCCGGCCGAGACAGCACGGTCGCGAGATGCCGAGATCACGAGCGTGCGCACGGGGCGCTGTTGAAGACCGCAAGTCTCGAGCTCCAGAAGGCCGTCGAGGCCATCGATGTCGCCCGGCGCGCGCGGCTCGAAGGCGACGGGGAAGACCGCCCCCAAGCTCGCAAGCAGCCGCGGGAAGAGCGCCATCGCGTGCTCCGGTGAGACACCGACGCGCCTGCGCTGCTCGGTGACGATCGACTGGTCCAGCGGTGTGGCCGACAGATGCGAGGACATGATGATCGACCGCTGGCCGGGGCGCAGAAGTCTAGAGGGTTCGTAGAAGCCCGCCGAGGGCCACTCCGTTGTTCGTCCATGGCGCCACCTGCCGCGAGCGAGCTGACACGAGCGGCGCCGGGCGCGCGGGTGCCGTGCGCCGGCGCCCCGCGCCCCGCCACGCGTCGGCTGCGCGTGGTGATGCTGCTCGAGAACAATCCCTATCCACAGGACACGCGCGTGCGCAACGAGGCCGAGTCGCTGGCGGCTGCTGGACATCGCGTCACGGTGCTCGCGCCGCGAGAGCCCGGGCAGCGCGTGCGCGAGGTGGTCAACGGCGTCCGCGCTCGCCGCTACCGGCCCGTGTGGGCGGGGCGATCGGCCGCCTCCTACTGCGTGGAGTACGCCGTCGCGCATGTGCAGCTGATGTCCCGCGCGGCGATCGAGCTGGCCCGAGGTGCAGACGTGGTGCACTTCCACGGCCCCCCGGACACGATGTTCCTCGCCGGTGTTTGCGCCCGCCTCACCGGGCGCGCCGTCGTCTTCGACCTGCACGACTCCGGGCCCGAGCTGTTCGGGGCCAAGTTCGGGTCATCGAGGGTTGCCATGTGGGCGCTGCGCGCGGCGCAGCGTCAGGCCGTGCGGTGGGCCGACCGCGTGATCGTCACCAACGAATCGCAGCTCGAGCTGGTGCGCGCACGTGGCGGGCGCGCGCATCCGAGCGCCTCGATCGTGCGTAACGGGCCGAGGGCGTCGGACTTCCGCGCGCCGCGTGCCGCTCGCGCCGGAGCGATCGGCGCGCCACGCCTGATCTACGTCGGGGCGCTGGACATCCAGGACGGTGTTCTCGAGCTCGCGGAGATGCTCACCGCTCCACGCCTCTCGCGCGCGACGCTCACGATCGCGGGCGACGGGCCGGTGAGGGAGGAGCTGACAAGACGTCTGCGAGCCAACGGCGTCGCCGAACGCGTCACCTTGACCGGGCGGGTGCCGCACGCGCAGATCCCCGAGCTGATCGCGCAAGCGGACATCGCGGTCGATCCGGCTCCCGGCAGCGCGCTCAATCATGGCTCGACGATGATCAAGGTGATGGAGTACATGGCCGCCGGACGACCGCTCGTCGCCTATGACCTGCGTGAGAGCCGCCGCAGCGCCGGCGACACGGCGCTCTATGCGCCGTGCGGGCAGCCGACGGCGTTCGCGGAGCTCGTGGCGCAGCTTGCCGACGACGACGATCGCCGCTTGCGGATGGGCCAGATTGCGCACCGGCGCGCAGTGCAGCTCAGCTGGGAGCGCTCGGCGGAGGTACTCGAGGATGTCTACGAGCAGCTGGCCCGCGACGGCCGCCGCCGTTACGCGGCGGCGCTTCTCCGGGGGCGGCGCACGTCCTCGGGCCGGGCGCGCAAGGCGCGCGTGTCAGCTCCCGTTGGTGAGTCATGACCGCTTCCCCGCGCACCCCGGTCACCGGCAAGCTACCGCGCTTCACGGCGGTCATCGGTCCCGCCGCGCTCCGCACGGAGATCCTCCGCGTGCTGGCCTGCGAGCCGGACCGCGTACTCGAGGCCGAGGCGCCCCGATCGCTCGCCGAGCGACCCTGCGAGCCCCACCCGCCGCTGGTGATCTTCGCGAGCGACGATCGAGGGACGACGCTCTCCTGCGCCGTCGGCGAGCTCGCCGAGCAGTGGCCGCGGGCAACGGTCGTGCTCGTCTGCCAATCGCTCGGCGGGTCGACCCTGCGCGGCGTGCTGGCTACGGGCGTGGCAGGGATCGTGCTTCGCGACGAGCTTCATCGCGCGCTCGGCGCGTGCCTGCGCGCCGTGCAGGCGGGTCAGATCTGCCTGCCGCGGCGCAACGCGCGACAGGTCGAGCGCCCGGTGCTCTCCACGCGCGAGAAGCAGATCCTGGGTCTCGTGGTGATGGGCTACATGAACGGCGAGATCGCCGATCGGCTGTTCCTCGCCGAGAGCACCGTCAAGAGCCACCTCTCTTCGGCGTTCGGCAAGCTCGAAGTGCGCTCTCGCAACGAGGCGGCGGAGGCGATCCTCGATCCTGAGCGCGGGCTGTCCACCGGCATCCTGTCCTTGGGGGCCGAGCCGGTCGAGCCCGTGGCGGTGGCCAGCCGATGAGCGCGGCGGCCGAGGCGATCGTTCGGGGAGTTCCGCTCACCGTGATGGACCACGAGGACCCCGAGCTGTTCGATCGCCTGATCGACGAGGTGTCGCTGGTCGCCTCCACGGGTGCCTTCATCGGAGGGGCCGCGGTCGAACGGTTCGAGGAGGATTACGCGAGCTGGTGCGGGGTGGCGCACGCGGTCGGCGTGTCCTCCGGCACGGAAGCGCTCGTGCTCGCCCTGCGAGCTCTCGGCATCCGGTCGGGCGATGAGGTGATCGTGCCCGCGAACTCGTTCATCGCGACCGCCGAGGCCGTCAGCCTGATCGGCGGGGTGCCGCGCTTCGCCGACGTCGACCCCGACACCCAGCTGGTCACCGCGGCGACGATCGAGGCGGCGCTGACGCCCGCCGTGCGCTGCGTCATTCCCGTTCATCTCTACGGCCGAACCGTCGAGATGAGTCCCGTGCTCGCCCTCGCGAAGGAGCACGGACTGAACGTCGTCGAGGATGCCGCGCAGGCTCACGGCGCTTGCTATGACGGCAGGCGCGTGGGCACGATGGGCGACGCCGGAACGTTCTCCTTCTACCCGGCCAAGAATCTCGGCGCTTGGGGCGACGGCGGGGCCCTGGTGGCAAGACGAGCGGAGACGATCGAGCGGGTCCGCCTGCTGCGCTCGCACGGCGAGAGCCCTCGCTACCACCATCGCATCGTCGGCACGACCGGCCGGCTCGACGCGATCCAGGCCGCGATCCTGCGGACCAAGCTTCGCCACTTAGACGCATGGAACGCTCAACGGCGGGCGGCGGCGCGGCGGCTGCGCGAGCGCCTAAAAGGAACGCCGCTGCGCTTGCCCGAGCCACCACGCGGCAGCTGCGACCACGTCTACCATCAGTTCGTCGTGCGCAGCAGCGAGCGAGACGCGCTGCGGGAGCACCTGACACGACACGGCATCGCCACCGGCATCCATTATCCGATCCCGATCCATCGATCGGATGCCTACCGAGGGCTCGCGGGCGAGCACGACGTCGCGCCCGTGGCCAGCCGCTTGGCCGGCGAGATCCTGTCGCTGCCGATGTTCCCGAGCATCAGCTTCGAGCAGATCGACCAGGTCGCGGCCGTCGTGGGACGCTTCTTCGAGAACGCTCAGCGGCCCCTGGCGTCTGAAGGCCGATGAGCCAAGCGCAGCCGTGCCCGCTGGGCGACACCTGCGGCGAGTCCGCGACAAGCGCGCCGCCGGGGAGCGCCCGGCCGTCACACGCCGTCGCCATGCCCGGGTATCGGCTGCTCGATCTGATGATCGCCTCATGCGGGCTCGCGCTGGCGACGCCGGTCCTGCTGCTCGCGTGCGCGTTGATCAGGCTGGAGAGCCCGGGATCACCGATCTTCCGTCAACGCAGGCTCGGCCGGCACGGGCGGGCGTTCACCGTCCACAAGCTTCGTACGATGCGCGTCGAGGCGGACCCGCGGGTGCATCGAGAGTACGTCGAGCAGCTCATCAACGGCGCCGAGACGACCCATTCCGACGGCGCCCGGGACCTCTACAAGCTGGTGGCCGACGACCGGGTGACGCGCGTCGGGCGGTTCCTGCGCCGCACGAGCCTGGATGAGCTGCCCCAGCTCCTGGACGTGCTGCGGGGGCCGATGTCGGTCGTCGGTCCGCGCCCGGTCATCCCTTACGAGGCCGAGCTCTATCCCGCCCACTACGGCCGACGCTTCGCGGTCAAGCCCGGGCTGACCGGTCTCTGGCAGGTCAGCGGGCGCAGCGAATGCACTTATCGCGAGATGGTCGCGCTCGACATCTCCTGGGTGGAGCGCCGCTCGATCCGCCTGTATCTCGCAATCGTGGCTCGAACGCCATGGGTGCTCGTGCGCAGCCGCGCGGCCGCCTAGCCGCCCGACCTGTCCGTCGGACAGGTGAAATGGAAGTGAAGCGCTCGTCACGGCGTTGATCGTGAGTAGAGGCGGACATCGATGCTCACCGGCGCGACGTCGGACAACCGAGCTCACGTCAACGAGGGGACCAAGCAATGATCACAACGCCAACAACGCCGATCGGCATAGCGATCGTCGGCTTCGGCTACTGGGGCCCGAACGTGGTGCGCAACATTCTCGGTCGCCCCGAGTTCCGCCTGATGGGGCTGTGCGAGCTCGATGCCGGGCGCAGCGCCGACTTCTGCGGACGCCATCCGGGCTTTCGCATCGAGTCCGATCTCGACGCCCTGCTGGTCGACCCGGACATCAAGGCCGTCGCGATCGCGACGCCTCCTCGCACCCACCACGACCTCGTGCGACGCGCTCTTCTGGCAGGCAAGCACGTGCTCGTCGAGAAGCCGCTCGCCACGAGCGTGGCCCACGCGGAGGAGCTGCTCGAGATCGCCGAGCGGTCAGACCTCGTGCTGATGCCTGGACACACGTTCGTGTACAGCCCATCGGTCAACAAGGTGCGCGATCTGATCCGCTCGGGCGAGGTCGGCGAGGTCTACTTCGTGACCTCCTCGCGCATGAACCTCGGCCTCTATCAACGTGATGGGGTCGTCAGCGATCTCGCGCCGCACGACCTGTCGATCCTGTTGTACTGGCTGGACCGCCCGCTTTCTCATGTGTCGGCGTCCGGTCAGAGCATCTTCCAGCTGGGTATCCCGGAGACGGCCTTCCTCACGCTCCGCTTCGCCGGCGGGGCCACGGCGAACGTACAGATCTCCTGGCTGGCCCCGCGCAAGATGCGTCAGATGGTGGTGGTCGGCTCCAAGCGCATGATCCAGTACGAGGACACCTCCTCGGATGAGTCGGTGCGCATCTATGACCGCGGGCTGGACTTCTCCCAGGCCGAGGCACCCGCGACGTTCGGCGAGTATCAGCTCACGTACCGCAGCGGAGACATCGTGGTGCCGCGCATCGAAGCAGCCGAGCCGCTGTCGCTCGAGCTCGAGGACTTCGCCCGGGCGATTCGCACGGGCGCCGCGCCACGCTCCAACGGCGAGCTGGGCCTGGAAGTCGTCCGCGCGCTGGAGGCTGCACACCTCTCGATGGAACGGGCGGGGGAGCCGATCCGCCTCGACGGCGTCGCGGGCTCCCGATACGGCGAGTTCGCGCCCCCGGCGCAGCCGCTCGGCCGGGCAGCCGTCGCAGAGGCAGGGCTGAGCGCCGTCGCGAGCACCGTTGCGAGCGGTTGATGGCGCCCGCAGCCCGAGTCGCCTACATCACCACGCACTACCCGGCGCTGTCGCACACGTTCATCCAGCGGGAGGTCGCCGCCTTGCGCCGCAGCGGCGTCGAGGTTCACACGATCTCCATGCGCCGGACCGCCGGCGAGCATCTGCTCTCACCTGAGCATCGCGAGGCCTCGCGCACGACCTACGCGATCCGCCCCGCGCGCTGGCGGGACGTGCTCGGCACGCACCTCGGCGCGCTCTGCCGTCACCCGCGCGCCTACCTCGACACCCTGCGGACGGCCGTTGCCGGGGCCCCCCCGCGGACGCTCGGGCGACTGTGGCAGGTCTTCTATTTCGGCGAGGCCATCCTCGTGTGGCACCACTGCGCCGAGCGATCGGTAGCCCACGTCCACGCCCATCACGGGTCCGCCCCGGCCGACGTGGCGTTGCTGGCGGCGCGCTTCGGCGCTGCATCGAGCCGCGGGCCGCGCACGTGGAGCCTCACGCTGCACGGGCCAGTCGAGCTCAGCGACGTCTCCTGGTTCGGCCTGGCCGAGAAGGTCCGTTGCGCCGACGCCGTCGTCTGCATCAGCGACTTCGCGCGCAGCCAGCTGATGGCGCTCGTCGATGCCGAAGACTGGCCAAAGCTCACGGTGGTGCATTGCGGGCTGAGCGTGGGCGACTACTCGCGCAATGCAGAGTCGCACCCGGGCCGTCCGCGCGTGGTGTGCGTGGGGCGCCTCGTCCACGAGAAGGGGCACGCCGTCCTGTTGCACGCGACCGCTGCGCTGACGCGAGCGGGGCATCAGCTCGAGGTGGTGCTGGTGGGCAGCGGCCCGCTGCGGGGGCGCCTGGAGGGACTCGCCCGGCGGCTCGGGATCGGCGATCGGGTGATCTTTGCGGGAGCGCTGGCGCCCGATGACGTCCGTCGCGCCTACGCCCAGGCGACGCTCTTCTGCTCGCCCAGCTTTGCCGAGGGCCTGCCCGTCGTCCTGATGGAGGCGATGGCCAGCGAACGCGCGGTGATCGCCACGGCCATCGCGGGCGTGCGCGAGCTCGTGCAGGACGAGCAGACGGGCCTGCTGGTGACACCCGGGCGAGTCGACGAGCTGTCCAGCGCGATCGCGCGACTGTTGCAGGATGCCGAGCTCCGCGCACGGCTCGCGGGCGCAGGGCGCCGTCGTGTCGCGAGCGAATTCGATGTCGAGCGCTCGGCTTCGGTCCTGCGTGACCTGTTCGTCGGGGTGTCATCGGGCGACGATCGCTCCGTGGCCCAACACTTCGCCGACATCGCCCAGCGTGCGCCGCGCACGATCGCGCGAGCCGCTCGCGTGATGGATCGGCCAGGCGCCGAGAGCATGCCCGAGCGCGCGCGGGAGACGGTTGCTTCGCGTCGATAGACCGCGCTGGAGCGAGCCGAAGATGATGCCCTCATCAATGACCCCGACACGCGACGCGCTGAGAATCGTGTGCATCGTGCCCTTCCTGGACGAGGAGCGCCACCTGCAGCGATTTCTCGACTCGATGGCGATGCAGGAGCGGGGGCCCGATCTGCTCGTGCTGGTCGACGATGGATCGGTCGACGGCTCCGCCGCGATCGCAGCCGATTGGGCTGGCTCGCGGCCAGGCGTGCGCGTGCGTCAACGTGCCCCTCGACCGCGCGGGCGCGACAGGCTCGCGCGCGCCGGCGAGCTGCGCGCCTTCCAGTGCGCGCTCGCGGAGATCGAAGGCCCGTGGGACATCGCGGTGAAGATGGATGCCGACCTCGAGCTGAGCCGCGACCTGTTCTGCATCCTGGAGCGCGCGTTTCTGTCGAGTCCCGACCTCGGCATCGCCGGTGCCTATCTCAGCGCCATCGATCCGCTGACCGGCGACCCGGTGCGCGAACGCTGCGCGCCGCACCACGTCAGGGGAGCCACGAAGTTCTACCGCCGCGCCTGCCTCGAGCAGATTGCGCCGCTTCCGGCGATCCTCGGATGGGACACGATCGATGAGATCGCGGCTCGCAGGCGCGGCTGGCGGACCGCCAGCCTGGACTGCCCAGCCGGGGGGACGCTGCACCTGCGGGCCACCGGCAGCAGCGATGGCCTGCTGCGCGCGCAGTACCGCTGGGGAGTGTGCGCGTACGGCATCGGACAGCACCCGCTGTGGGTCGCGCTCAGCGCGACACGGCGGCTGGGCGATCGACCCCGCCTGCTCGGCGCCGGCGCGTTCCTGGCCGGCTGGGCGAGCGCACCCTTGCGTCGCACACCGCGCGCTCCCGCGGACCTGCGCGCCTACGGGCGTCGCGAGCAGCTGGCAACCCTGCGTCGACGTGCCCGGCGCGCCATTCCCGTGTGATCATGGCGACCGTCCCGAGCCAGGCAATCGCACCCATCGAGGCCCCGGCAGCCCGCTCGTCGGGCCGCTGGTGGCGCCCGTTGCTGATGCGCTTACGCGGCTACCCGAGCCGCCGCTGGCTGATCAGCCACGGCCTGCGGGTCGGTGAAGGCGTGTACATCGACGACTTCGCCGCCTTCGACCACGGCTTTCTGTGGCTGATCACGATCGGCGACGAGGCCGTGCTGTCGGCCGGGGTCAGGATCGTGGCCCACGACGGAAGCACCAAGCACTGGACGGGCTACATCGGCGTGGGTCGCGTGGACATCGGGCGACGGGTCTACATCGGGGCGCATTCAGTCGTACTTCCCGGGGTCACGATCGGCGACAACGCGATCATCGGCGCGGGAAGCGTCGTCCGTCGAGACGTCCCGGAGGGCGCGATCGTCGCCGGCAACCCGGCGGTCGAGATCGGCACGCTCGAGGACTTCACGGTCAAGCACCTCAGGCGCATCGCGGAACGACCGTGCTACCCACGCGAGGGCTTCTCAGCCTATGCATACGTCAGCCCGGAGAACATGAGCAGGATGCGCGATGAGCTCGCCGGCGGTCGCGGATACGTCGAGTAGCGGCGCCTCGAAAGTTCAGGTCGAGCCCGCGCGTTGATGAGCTGATGGACCGGCTCGGGTGTGGGGCCTCATGCCCGAGCCCCCTACCGCACGATCACATCCAACACCCGCTCACCATCCACCAGCTATTCACCAGCCTGAGCGCTCGCGCCGCGAGAAGCACGTCGCGCAGGTCCGCGGCGCGGTCCGCAGAGCGCTTCACAGGGCCCGGCGAGCCGTACCCCCAGAGCGCGGACGCATTCCCGGAGCCGGAGGGGCCGTTCACGCAGCCGGCGGAGCTCCTCGGCGATTGCACGAGCCCGTTCGCAGAGCTCCAGGACCCGCACATGCAGCCGACCGAAGCGTTCGACGCGATCACGGAGCCGTTCGCCGAGCCCGCCGTGCCGTTCGCCGAGCCCGCCGAGCCGTTCGCCGAGCCCGGCGACCCGCACATGCAGACCACCGAAGCGTTCGACGCGATCACG
>JAXDGQ010000346.1:0-13151 GCA_034664965.1 Solirubrobacteraceae bacterium
CCCGGTGGAAACCCATCGCTTCAGCGCGGGGCAGCCCGGAGATGCGCTGCTGGTGGTCTCGGAGTTGGTGACACACAAGCGTGTGAACATCGCCCTAGAGGCAGCCAGCCGGGCAGGGGCGCCGATCGAGGTGGTCGGGTCGGGACCGGACCACGCAGCGCTTTCCGAGGCCTATCCGCACGCTAAGTTCCTCGGTCGGGCCAGCGACGCCGAGCTGGTCGAGCGCTACGCCAGCGCCCGCGCGGTGATCGTGCCGGCCGTCGAGGAGTTCGGCATCACCGCAGTAGAGGCGCAGGCGGCCGGGCGCCCGGTCATAGCCGCGGGCGCCGGAGGCGCGCTGGAGACCGTGCTCCCGGGCGAGACGGGATTGCTCGCGCGGCCCGACGACGTCGACTCCTTCGCCGAGGCGATCGGCGCGCTCGGTCGACTCGAGCTCGACCCCGCGCGGGCCGTGGAGAACGCCGCGCGCTTCTCCGTCGCGAGCTTTCAACAGCGTCTCTCCAGACACGTGGATGCGATCGTCCAGCGGCGCGGTTCGAGCCGAGGGCGAGGCGGCCGCGAGCGCGAGCCCTAGAGGCGTCCGTCGGCCTCTGAGCGCTCCCGAGAGGAGATGCGCGGTCGCAGCCTCGCGACCGGCGCCTTCGTCGGGAAGTCCAGCGCGCGTGAGAGCAGACCGGGGCGGGCCCTGGGCGACGGAGGTTTGAGCGAGACCACCTCGTCGCGAATCAGACGATTGCCTTGTAGGGGAATGCCGGTTCTCAACGAGCTGAGGTCGGGGATCGGCGCGGGCGAGTCGACATGTTCGAGCAGCGATCGCAGCACGCCCTCAGGGTCGGCCGCGAAATCCTCGTTTGCCAGCACGAAGCGCCGCTCCGGGGGATGTCTCACAAACACCCACGCGGACAGCAGGTGCGTGAGCAGCAGGTAGGCGCGCGTCTTCGCCGGATTGAACCTGGGCTCCTGTACATCCCCACGGGCAAACGATGCGATCACCTGCTGCGGCTCTCTGACCAGCAGCAGCAGGTACAACTCGATTCCGTCCAGCGACTGCAACTGGCGCGCACGCAGGGGGTAGTGCGAGGTGTCTACCACATGCGTCGCTCTGGCATTTGCCGCGATCGCACCGTAGAGCTCTTCCATCAAGCGCAGATAGGAGTCCCGGATGCGTTTGCGAACAGACCGGCCGCCAGGCATGAACAGCGCCGAGGAACGCTCCATGTAGCGATGGGCCTCGGGACCGTACAAAGGCTCTGGATCGGAGACCTCGTTCTTCACGTTTTTCCAGAACGTGGTGCGCTCGTGACCGGTCAGCTTTGGCTCACCCGAACGGAGCAGCCACTTGTCGAGCTCCCCGGCATAGAACACCCCGTCGCAGTTTCCAAGTGTTACTCCCAGGATCGTGCTGCCGCTGCGCCCCGCGCCCATCACATAGATCACCTTTGGCCTGTGCGAGCAGGGGTGCTCTTGCGTCGAGTCAGACCTCGGCTCAGGTGCCATCGCGGTGCAGTCTCGCAGATGGGTTGACTCGTCGAGCCGTCGCGCGACTTCGCTGTGAGCCAGATAGGCTGGCTTGCAATGCTTGCAAAATCGTTACGAATCGCGTGGATCGGCGCCGGGCCCGGCCCGTATGAGTCCGGCGGCGTGCCAGGGGTGGCAAGCGACCTCCTGCTCGGGCTCACAGCGCTCGGTCATCACATCGACTGTTACCTGCCGGGGACGGCGCGCTCGCTGCCCGATCGGATAGTCGAGGCCGACCGATTGACGTTCATCTGGGGCACAGGAAACTGGCGCTGGAATCGCTGGTACAACCGCACCAAGATAGGCACGTTCCTGACCGGCTTGCTCAACCGCAGCGTCGGATCGCTAAGGCTGCGGCGTGGACTGGCGCGGAGGCATGCGCTCGAGCCCTATGACCTCATTTACCAGTTCTCGAACATCGAGGCCCTGGCGATGCCTCATTCACTCAGGAAATCAGTTCCGCTCGTCATCCACCCGGAGACTCACATCGCCGGAGAGCTGCGCTTTCAGCTCCAGGAGCGTCGTCTGAGCCTGCGCTGCCAGCCTGCGTATGTTTTTGCATTGACAGTCGCGATGATGCTGCTCCGGGTACTGGTGCAGCGACGGCGCATTCGCGACGCGAGCCTGCTGATATGCATCAGCAGCGTGTTTCGCGACCATCTCCTGCGCGATTTCCACTTTGCGCTGCAGGACACGGTGGTGATCCCCAACCCCGTGCGACTCGAGCGATTCACCGAATTGAGCGTCGAGCGAAGTGTCGGCAGGCCGGCGCGGGTCCTCGTGCTCGGAAGGATCGCGGCGCGAAAGGGCATCGAGGACGTGATCGCAATGGCCGAGAGACTGCGTGCACTCGGCGTAGAGGCTCAAATCCGAGTCGTCGGTGGGCCGAGCCTGTGGTCGGACTACACGCCGCTGCTCGACGATCTTCCGTCGGAGAACTCCGAATACGCGGGCCGCATCGCGCCGGCCGACATCCCCGCGGAGCTCGAGTCGACCGACGTGCTCGTCCAGGCCAGCAAGTACGAGCCGTTCGGGCTCACCGTCGGCGAGGCGTTGGCCGCGGGCGTGCCGGTCGTGGCGACCAGCGAGGTCGGCGCGATCGAGGGAGTGGACCGCCGAGTGGTCGCGGAGGTCGCTCCCGGAGACGTCGACGGACTTGCCGCGGGGGTCGCGCAGACGATCGACAGGCTCGCTGCGGCCCCTTCGGAGATTCGCGCGCTCGCGCGCTCAGAGGCGCAGCGTCGCTTCGCCCCGGCGGCCGTCGCCGAGCAGGTCTCCCTGGCCCTCGAACGCCTGGTCGATCCCGCCGAGGGCGCCCGCTCGGACGCCTGACCCGCTCAGACCGACGACAAGATCAGACGTTGGCGAGCGCTCGAGGGTCGCGCACCCACCACGGCAGTCGCGAGGGCCGCTTCTCGGCAGGCAGCACGCTGAGGTCGTAGACGGCCGAGCAGATGAAGGCGCAACGCCGTTCCCGTCGGTAGTCGTCCATGCCCAGATCGTCTGTGGCGTTCAGGGCCAGCGCCACGGTGTCAAGTCCGTGTCGACTCGCCAGATCGGCGACCGCGCTGCGGCTGGGCACCAGCACGAGTCCGTCCCCGGCCGCATCGCGCGGATCGTAGAGCTTGGAGACCTCGAACAGGCTCGAGCGCGCCCGCGAGACTTCCGTGTCGATCGCGATCAGCTGCGCCCCCGCTCGCATCATCAGCTCGAACAGCTCCGCCGGCTTGTCGACGTGATCCATGACGCCCAGACAGAGAACGACATCGAATTCGTCCGCGAGCCGGTGCTCGAAGACATCACCCTGCTCGAATTGGTAGCGCTCGTGCGCCACCTCCTTTGCCTCGAACACGAGTCGCGCCTGATCGATGTATTCAGGATTGAAGTCGACGCCGAGAACGAAGTCCGCGCCCGCTTCGATGGCCGCGAGCGACCAGAAGCCGGCGTTGCAGCCAATGTCCAGCACGCGACGGCCGCGGAGTGACCCACCGGTCAGCTCGAGCAGCCGATCGAAGATGTGGGCGCGGCGCTGCTCGACGCGGTTGATCCGTCCGCGATCGGGCAACGGCGTGCTGACCCCTTCGCCGAACTGGAAGCTGTAGTTCCATCGCGGGAAGGTGGCGATCCGGTCTCGCAGCTCCTGGGCTTCCACGGGCGCGAAGCGTAATGCACCTCGCAAGGAGTCGCGCGTGAACCGATCGCTGGACGATCGTCGCAGCCTGCGCGACGGCGTTCAAGGCGCGCCGCTGCCCCGCCGATGCAGGAACAGGCCGCCAGAGGTAGAACAAAGACCCAAGCGCGGCGGGACTCCTAAGTGCTCATCCTCCTTATCTCCACGGCCTGGCTTGCAACTCTGGTGTTGATGCTGTGCATCTGCCGTGTCATCGCCGACGCCGAGGCGGATCCTCCGGCTGTCGCGGTGGCGAACGCCGACATCGGCCAGCGCATTGTTCTGCTGCGGACCCCGCTGGCCCCCGCCTATGGCTCGCGCCGGCCGGATGTGCATCGGCCCGTCTCGCGCGCCGCACGGCCGAGTCGACGACGCGTCGGCGCACACTGACGCGCCCGGCTGAGGCGTTGAGAGCGTCGAGAGAGTAGCGCCGGCCTACAGCCCGCGACGACCGAGCACGTGCGGCACGGTGCGCAGCAGGATCTTCACGTCGGTCCACAGTGACCAGTTGGCGACGTAGAGGTAGTCCAGCGCGACCATCTCCTTCAGCGGCACGCGCGCGGGGCCGAGGATCTGCCACGGCCCGGTCATCCCGGGCATCAGTTCCAGGCGCCGGCGATGCCAGCCCTCGATGCGCTCGTCCTCCTCGATCACCAGCGGGCGCGGGCCGACGAGGCTCATCTCGCCTTTGACGATGTTCAGCAGCTGGGGCAGCTCGTCGAGGGCGGTGATCCGCAGGAACCGCCCCATGCGCGTGACCCGCGGATCCTGAGCGATCTTGAATAGGCCGTCCTGCGCCTCGTTGCGGTGGCGCAGCGACTCCTTCATAGCGTCGGCGTCGGGGACCATGGTGCGGAACTTCAGCATGTAGAAGCGCCGCCCGTGGCGCCCGACACGCAGCTGGCGGAAGAACACCGGGCCGCGGCTGTCGAGCTTGATCGCCAGCGCAAAGGCGATCAGCAGCGGCGAGATCGCCAGCAGGCCGAGCGAGGCGCCGATCAGGTCGAACAACCGCTTGATCGCCGCCGAGGAGCGCGTCAGGTCAAAGCGCCGCACGCCCATCAGCGTGACGCCATGCAGCTCGTCGAACTCGACCGACGAGCCGACCACCTCGAGCATCCGTGGCAGCACGCTGACCCGCACCCCGACCGCCTTGAGCGTGCGCACCAGGTTGAGCGTCTCGTTCGCGTCCGCGCTGGACCCCCAGCCCGGAGCGATGATCGCGCGGTGCACGTCGAGCGTTTGCGCGAGGTCGCGGATCTCGGTGAGGCGCGGGGCCGAGAAGGCGTCGCTCGACCACGGCGCGACCTGATCGAGATCGAGGTGCGCGACGATCTTGGCCTTGATCCCGCCGTGGCCGGAGAGCTTGCCGCCGACCATCTCCGCGGAGCGTTCGTCGCCGATGAACAGGCATCGCTCCGTCGGGCCGGCCCACAGTGCCAGCCCGCGCGCGGTTGCGCGTGCGAGCAGCAGCGACGCGGTGAGCGCGATCCACAAGAACAGAGCCTCCTTGCGATCGAGCGTGCCGGCGACCACCAGCCGGCCGGCCAGCAGGGCCCCGAGCGTGAACAGCGTCGCCAGCTGAAACAACTTCGGCGCCTCGTCGAGCGTCGTCTTGCGCAGCAGGGTCTCGTCGCGGTCATAGAGACCGAGCAGCTTGGCCCCCACGAGCAGCAGCGGCACGCCGACGAGGCTCTCCCAGGTCAGATGCAGCGGCACCCGACGCGAGGAGAGGGCAACCGTCAGCACGAGCGCGCCGAGCACCGCCATCACGTCGGCGACGAGCAGCGCCCGGCGAAACAGCGCATCGCGGCGCAGGCACACCGACGGACCGCGCACGTCGCTGAACGATCCGACCGCAAGACGGCGCGGGCTCGCGTCGTGCCGCGCGCTCCTCGTCCCAGCAACCGGACCGCCCCATCGAAGGCCCGACTCCGGCCCGTTCCCCGTCCTCGTCTCAACGCTCATGAGCGCTCCTTGCCTCCTTGCCCCACTCGTCCCCGCACGATGGCTCCGCGGGCTCGAACAAATGTCGAGATTCCGTGATCGCTGCGCAATCCGTGCATCATGCACTTAAGTCGGCCGTAAAGTCAAGCCTGGCAGGGAGATTCCTTGCCGAGCGCGTCGGTGGAGCCCTCCAGCGCCCGGTTCGGCCGCCGGCCGATCGGCTCCTGCGCGCATCCATCGGGACGCGTAGCACCCGGGGCGCTACGCCCGTGCGGGCATCTGGCTCGCTCCTCCACGCACTTCGCTACCGCTTGAGCGTGATGCCCTCGAGAACGTGCGCCACGGTCTCACACGCATCCACGGCGGCCTCGAGCGACTCGAAGATGTCCTTCCAGCGGATCACCACCATGGGGTCGATCCCGCCGGCGAACAGCGACGCGACCCCGTCGCGTTGCAGGCGATCTCCCTCATTCTCCAGGCGATGGATCTCGACGAGGTGCGGCGCGAGCTCTGTATCAGTGCGCAAGCAGCGCAGGGCGAGCGCGATCTGCTCGCCCGCGCCGACGAGCACGTCTGCGAGAGCAACCGCCTGCTCCATCGGCGCCTCAACGCCATAGAGGCCGAGCTGCGCCGCGGCATGCTCGGCGTGGTCGACTATGTCGTCGAGCGCGGTGGCCAGGGCATGCCCGTCGCCCGCCGTGAACGGTGCGCGGCCATGGCCGCCGGCCAAGCGGTGAATGATGTCGCGCGTGATGCGGTCGCCTTCCTGCTCGCACACCTCGAGGTCCTGAGCGAGCGTCGAGTGCTCGGGGTAGTCGACAAGCAGGTCGCGCAGCAGTAGGCCAGACCGCTGCACGTTGCGGCCGGCCTCCTCCACCAGGCCGAGCAAGACGGGATCCCTACGGCGCCGAAAGATGCTCATCGCGCGAGGATATTCCGCAACCCGCCTCGACGCCGGACCCCGCAGAGGAGCTGGGGAGAGCTTCACGAGATGTTCACACGGCCCCATCCGGCTCCCATCAGACTGGGCCAACACCACCGGTGCGAGCTCGACGTGCCACAACGCGCCGTTGGCTCGGCAACCCAACCAGCCAGAGGAGATGTAGTGACCAAGACCAAGATTGGCGCGCTCGTGGGCGCCGTACTGCTCGCGCTCGGACTCGCCGCGTGCGGCAGCAGCTCCAGCTCGTCCAGCGGCGGGGGCAGCACGACATCCTCGAGCAGCTCGTCCGGGACGATCTCCGGAGCCGGTTCGACATTCGCTGCGCCCGTGTATGAACAGTGGGCGTCGGCGCAGTCCGGACTGACGGTCAACTACCAGGCGGTGGGCTCGGGCGCCGGGATCACCTCGCTGGAGGCCAAGACCGTCGACTTCGGCGCCAGCGATCCGCCGCTGAAGCCCGAAGACGAAGAAGCGATCGCCAAGAACGGCAGTCCCGCAGTGCAGATCCCGATGTTCCTCGGCGCGATCACCGTCTCCTACAACCTGCCCGGCGTGCCGACCGGATTGAAGCTCGACGGCAAGACGATCGCCGACATCTACCTCGGCAAGGTCAAGACCTGGAACGACGCCGAGATCAAGGCGCTGAACCCCGGCAGCTCACTGCCGAGCACGGCGATCACAGTGATCCACCGGTCGGACTCCTCGGGAACCACCGCCGGCTTCACCGGCTTCCTCGCCTCGGTCGATCCCGAATTCAAGAGCAAGGTGGGCGAAGGCAAGGACGTGCAATGGCCCACAGGCACAGGAGCGAAGGGCAACGCCGGCGTGGCCGGCGCCGTCCAGCAGACCGCCGGGGCGGTCGGCTACGTCGAGCAGGCCTACGCGTTGCAGCACACGTTCACATACGCCTCGGTGAAGAACGCAGCGGGGCAGTTCGTCGCGCCGAGCCTGGCCTCGACAACGGCCGCCGCGCAAGGCGTGAAGGTACCCGCGAACCTGGGGATCAAGATCTCCAACCCATCCGCGCCGGGCGCCTACCCGATCACCTCGCAGACATTCATCGTCGTCAACAAGGACCTCTGCAAGGCGGGCGTCCCCGGTGGCGAGACAGCCGCCAAAGGCGTCGCAAAGTTCATCACGTACGGGCTGAACGAAGGCCAGCCGATCCTCTCGCAGGCCGACTACGCGGCGTTGCCGGCGGCGATCCTCGCAAAGTCCAGGCAAGCCGCCGCCGGCCTGCAGTGCAACGGCTCGCCGATCGGCGGCTGAGCGCGACGAGCCGTCCTTCCGATCCGGTAGACAAGGGGCGATGAGCACGGCAGCCCTGCCAAGCGGCGACCGCTCGATACTCGCGCGGTCGCCGCTTGCGCGGCTGCCCGATCGGGCGTTGAAGTACGGGCTGACGGCGCTCGCGGGGCTGATCCTCGCGCTGATCGTCTTCTTCTTCGTGCGCCTCGTCGGCGAGGCTCAGCCGGCGTTCGCGCATGGCGGGGTATTCGGCTTCGTCTTCGGTAACAACTGGGACGTCAGCCACGAAAACTTCGGCGCGCTGCCGCTCGTCGTCGGCACGCTGATCACCTCTGGGCTGGCCTTGCTGATCGGCGTCCCGGTCGCCGTTGCCACGGCCATCTATGCAAACGAGCTGTGCCCGTTGCGCCTGCGGTCGTTGTTGACCGTCCTCGTAGAGCTGCTCGCCGCCGTGCCCTCCGTCGTCTACGGCCTCTGGGGGATCTTCTTCCTCGCGCCGAAGCTGCAGCCCGCCGAGCAGTGGCTGGCCGATCGCCTGTCGTTCATCCCTTTCATCGGCGGCGGCACCGTGACGATCCCCAACTATTTCATCGCCGGCCTGATCCTCGCGATCATGATCCTGCCGATCGTCAGCGCGATCTCCAGAGAGGTGATGGCGACCGTCCCCGCCGATCACAAGGAAGCCGCGCTCGGTCTCGGCGCCACCCGCTGGGAGATGATCCGCACCGCCGTGCTGCCCTACTGCCGTGCCGGGATCGTGGGCGGGGCGATGCTCGGGCTGGGGCGCGCGCTCGGCGAGACGATCGCCGTGACGATCGTGATCGGCGACGCGCCGCAGCTGGGCGAACGCCTCTTCGGCCAGGGCTACAGCCTCGCCGCGGTGATCGCCAACGAGTTCGGCGAGGCCCAGGGCCTGCACCGCTCGGCGCTGTTCGCCGCCGGGCTCGTGCTGTTCGTGCTCACGCTGCTCGTCAACGGGCTTGCGCGGGTGCTCGTGAAAAGGGCCTCGCGGGCGGGCAAGGCTTCGCCGGCCCCCCAGCCGGCCGCAGGGCCGGGATCGGTCGCGGGCGCGGTGGCGGGCGCATGAGCGCGGACACCCCGGCAGGCGAGAAGCTCTCGCGCTTCGCCGTCAGCCCCGCGCGCCGGCGCAAGGACAAGCTGGCCCGCGCAGCGATCACCGCCGGCACCGTGATCGCCCTGATCCCGCTCGTGCTGATCCTCTACTACCTCCTGAGCAAGGGGCTGGGCTCGTGGAGCTGGAGCTTCTTCACCACCGATCCGACCGGAAACACCTTCTTCAAGTCGTCGAGCATCGGGGGCATCAAGAGCGCGATCTTGGGGACCGTGGAGATCGTCGCCCTGGCGTCGGCGATCGCGATCCCGATCGGCGTCGGCGTCGCCATATGGCTTGTCGAGTACGGCCGCGACAGCTGGTTTGCCAGGCTCGTTCGCTTCTTCGTCGACGTGCTCACCGGCGTCCCGTCGATCGTCTTCGGGCTGTTCATCTACATCGTGCTGATCGTCGGCACGGGCAGCTCCTATGCCGGCTACAAGGGCTCGTTCGCCCTCGCGCTGCTGATGCTCCCGGTCGTGATCCGCTCCGCGGAGGTGATCCTGCTGCTGATCCCCGGCGCCCTGCGGGAGTCGGCGCTGGCGCTCGGCGCCCCGCGCTGGAAGGTGATCTTCCGGATCGTGCTGCCGACCGCACTGCCCGGGATGATCACGGGCGTGCTGCTGGCGATCGCGCGAGCCGCCGGCGAGACCGCGCCGCTACTCTTCACGGCCGCCTCGACGCGCAACACCAACTTCAATCTCGGTCAGTTCATGAACTCGCTGCCCGTGCAGATCTACGACGACGTAACGTCGCCGACGACAGCCGTGGTAAACCGTGCGTGGGGAGCAGCGCTGACCCTCGTCGCCATGATCCTGTTGCTCAACCTCATCGCCCGCCTGGTTTCACGAAGGAGCCGCCTTGCATGACATCCGACGGAACTGCCTCTCACGTCGCTGACATGGAGCCCGAGAGCCGAACCGACAGCGCGAAGGGGCGGATCACATCCGCGGCGCCCGCCGCGGTCGCCGGGCCGGCCGGAGCTCCTACCGCGGTCGCCGGCGCGATCGACGCCAAGCCCGGGCTCAGCGTCACGCTGGAGGAGCTGCGCGCCTTCTACGGCGACGCGGAACAGGTCAAGGGCATCGACCTGGTTTTCCACGCCAACGAGGTCACCGCGATCATTGGCCCTTCCGGCTGTGGCAAGTCAACGATGATCCGCTGCATCAACCGCATGCACGAGGAGATCCCCGGGGCCCACGCCGAGGGTCGCGTGCTGCTCGATGACGCCGACGTGTACGACCCCGGAGTGGACGTCGTCGCGGTGCGGCGCGCGATCGGCATGGTCTTTCAGAAGCCCAACCCGTTCCCGACGATGTCGGTGTTCGACAACGTGGCGGCCGGACTGCGCCTCGGCTCGAGTGGGCGCGGCGGGCGCGGGAAGGCCGACCTGCACGCCAAGGTCGAGGGCGCGCTGCGCGCGGCCGGACTGTGGGACGAGGTCTCCGACCGGCTCTCAGAGCCCGGCGCGGGACTCTCCGGCGGTCAGCAGCAGCGGTTGTGCATCGCGCGCTCGCTCGCCGTCGAGCCCGAGGTGATCCTGATGGATGAGCCCTGCTCGGCCCTTGACCCGATTGCGACGCTGAAGATCGAGGAGCTGATCGACCAGCTGAAGAAGCGCGTCACCATCGTGATCGTCACGCACAACATGCAGCAGGCCGCGCGCGTGGCCGATCGCACGGCGTTCATGCTCAGCGGAGAACTCGTGGAGGTAGGTCCCACGCAGGAGATCTTCACCAAACCCAACGATTCGCGAACCGAAGAATATGTCACCGGAAAGTTCGGCTAGCGGCGGCGAGCCGCATGAGGCGGCCGAGGCGGCCGGGGCGAATGCCGCAGCCACAGCCGGGAGCGAGGGACCCCCGAGCGGGCAACCGCAAGGACGGGCGCACTTTCAGCAGCAGCTGCAATCGTTGGAAGCAAACGCCCTCGGCGGGCTCGACCTGATCGTCGAGCAGCTCGACCGCGTTCTGGAGGCGCTGCGCCACCAGGACGTCGAGCTTGCGCAGATGGTGATCGCCGACGACGACCGCGTCGACGGTCGCTATCTGGAGGTCCACCAGGGGATCCTCTCGCTGCTCGCGCTCCAGGCCCCGGTCGCCGGCGATCTGCGGTTGGTCGCCGCGCTGCTGCACCTGATCAAGCACATCGAGCGCATGGGCGATCAGTGCGTCAACATCGCGAAGATGATCCCGCTCTCCGGCCATGAGCCCCCGGTGCGTCCGGAGATGCTCGACGCACTCGCCAAGATGGGAGCCTACGCGCGCTCGGAGGTCGCCCAGTCCAAGGCGGCGTTCGCGGGTCGCGACGTCGAGCTGGCCGAGGATCTCGTGCGCCAGGATCGCGAGATAAACCGGCTCAACCGCGAAATCTTCCGCACCGCTATCGAGATCGGCGACGACGTCGACACGCGAGAGTGGGCGATGCACATGACGCTCGTCGCCCGCGCGCTGGAGCGGATCGGCGACAACGCCGTCGACATCGGCGAGCAGGTGGCATTCGTGGTGACCGGGCTGTTCCGCGAGTTCTCGGACTCCTCACATCCTGGCGGCACTCTGGACTCAGCGTGAGAGGCCGAGAAGCGCCCCGGGCGCTAGCCGGCTTCGTCGCAAACAGCGTCCTGCTCGTGAACATCGTGTGACGATTTGCAAACAGGCGAGCCGGGGTCCTGGCGCTCCCCTAGACTGCCAGCCAATGACGGAGAGCATCACCGCCCCGGACGTGGCGGCGCCTTCGGGCCCGGGGGGCGCTTCGACGGCGCTGCGCATCGGCGTGCTCGACCGCGACAGCGGCTTCATCCAGGTTCTCTCAAAGCGCCTGGACCGGCTCGGCTGGGAGCACCGGGTGCTCGCCAGCCCCGTCCCGGCCGACACCGTCGCCTCGATGCGCCTGAGCGCGCTCGTGGTCGACCTCGCCGTGCTCGGGCCGCAGGCCTGGGAGTGGCTGGAGCGCCTGTGCGGGGCACTGCCCGATCTCGGCATCGTCGTCTGCACCGGGCCTTCGACCGTCGCCCAGCGCGTGCGCGGGCTGCGGCTAGGCGCCGACGACTGGATCACCAAGCCCTGCCACCCCGAGGAGGTCATCGCGCGCGTGCAGAGCGTCGTGCGACGCCGGCGCCGCCCCAGCGGTCGCACCGAGTCAAAGCCGCTGATGGCCGGCGAGGTCGAGATCCTCTCCGACCGCTTCCAGGCGTTCGTCGGCGGGTCGAGCCTGGACCTGACGCGCCGCGAGTTCGAGCTGATCGAGCTGCTCGCAGCCGCCGAGGGCCGCGTGCTCGAGCGCGAGGAGATCTACTCGCGCCTGTGGGGCTACACGATGGTGCGCGGCGATCGCTCGGTCGACGTTTTCGTGCGCAAGCTGCGCCAGAAGCTAGAGAAGGCCTCGCCGCGCTGGCGCTACATCCACACGCACTTCGGCATCGGCTACCGCTTCACGGCGCAATCGCTTGACGTCGACTCGGTCGCCGTCGACGTCCCGGCCTCACTCCCCGCCGCCTGGGACGCCGGCGATCAGGGCAAGCTCGCGCGGACGCATGAGGACCGCGAGCTCACCGCCGACGCCCTCTAGGCGCACGACAGCGAGCCCGCCCTTCTTCAGGTCTGTCCGCCCGCCGGTCAGGTCCGCCACCGTGCGCGACAGATCGGGCTCGTGCCCGACGATCAACAGGCGCCCGTCGGCGCCGATCGCCGACAGGGCATCCAGCGCCTGGCGCCCGTCGAACCCGAAAGCCAGCGCCTCGTAGGGTCGCAGCAGCTCGCGATGACTCTACTGCCACTGCTCCGCCGCCTGCTCGGCGGTCTGGCGGGCACGCATCTTGGGGCTGTACAGCACGGCATCGAAGCTCACCTCCAGGCGCGACCGCGCCGCGCCCGCCGCACGCGCCTGCTCCTCGCCGCGCGGTGTAAGGCGCCGTTCGGCGTCCGAGCGCGTTCCGTGCGGCTCGGCCTCGGCATGACGTAGTACCCAGAGCTGACGAGCCATTGCCCGAAGCCCACCCTACAACCTCGACCCCGGCGGCTCGTGACCAGGCCGTTGCCGCGCTCGGGCGAGGCGTCCGAGAGGCGCGGGCCGGGTACCTTGCGCCCACCGGGAAAAAGCTCGCGAGGGTGTAGCTTGAGGTGGACATGGGCGACGCTGACGAGCACAACTCCGACAAGCGATCCTCGAGCGTGGCGGGCACCGAGGTCGATCTCCACGATCCCTCGCTCTACCTC
>JAXDGQ010000347.1:0-3685 GCA_034664965.1 Solirubrobacteraceae bacterium
CGCGCTCGCACCAGCGTCTCGTGGCCCTGCTCGCGCAGCTGCTCGCAGCGCTCGGTCGTGCGCCGGTCCTGCCAGACGATCGCGCTGTGCAGCGGCTCGCCGCTGGCCGGATCCCACACGCAGACGGTCTCGCGCTGGTTGGTGATGCCAAGCGCATCGATGTCGCCGACGCGCGCTCCTGCATCGCGCAGGGCCTCCCCGGCGACCGCCATCGTCACGTCCCAGATCTCGCGCGCGTCGTGCTCGACCCAGCCGGGCCGCGGAAAGTGCTGGGTGAACTCGCGGTAGGCCCGTCCGAGCGGCTCGGCGTGCTCGTCGAACACCAGGCAGCTCGTGCCGGTCGTGCCCTGATCGATCGCCAGGATCATCTGCGCGCGAGCCTACCCCGCCCGAGCCGGCCCCGGGCGAGATAGGCGCGCGCGAAGTCGACGAGCTGGCCGCCACGGTGCGCGAAGCCGCCGAGCGTGCGCCCGCTCGCGCGGTGGGACAGCTGGAGCTCGAGCTCCGTCACGCGGTACCCGGCACGCACCGCATCGATCGTCATGCCCAGCTCCATGCCGAAGCCGTGCGCGAACGGCAGCACGTCGGCGAGCGCGGTCCGGCTCAGCGCGCGCTGGCCGGAGATCGGCGCGATGGTGCGAAGGCCGCAGCGCCGGCGAATCGCCCAGCGGGCGAAGCCCAGCGCGAGCCCGAAGCCCCCGCCGAGGCGCGTGTGAAACGCCGCCACGGCTACGTCTGACTCGCCCCGTTCGATCGCGTCCGTCAGCGCGCGCAGCGCCCGCGCGGACTCGCCGAGATCGCCGTCGCACAACAGGAAGATCGCCCGGCCGCCCCCGTCGTCGGCCTCGCGCAGGGCCGCCTGCGCGGCCAGCGAGGCGGCGCCGCCCTTGCCGATCACGCGCTCGCTGCGCACCAGGCGAGCGCCTGCCGCGCCGGCGATCTGCGGCGTGGCGTCGCTGGAGCCGTCGTCGCCGACGATCAGGCGCACTCCGGGGAAGGCGCTCGCCAGCGCCGCGAGCGTCGCGCCGATCCGCTCGGCCTCGTTGTACGCGGTGACGATTGCGAAGATGTCCGGGGTCATGGTCTGTCGGGGCGCCGCGGCCACCCAGCCGGGCAAACAGCCGCTCGCGGCGATGCGCTGTCGGACACGGAGGCTATTGTCCCGGCGGTCAGCGACGACTGGCGTTCTCGACGTTCTCTGGAGGTCACATGTCCGCGGTAGAGGCTCACATCACCGGCACCGTATGGAAAATCGAGTGCACCGTAGGCGATCAGATCGAGGAGGGCGACACTGTCGCGATCCTCGAGTCGATGAAGATGGAGATGCCGGTCGAGGCCGAGGATTCGGGCAAGGTCGCGAAGATCTGCTGCGAGGAGGGCCAGGCGGTCAACGAGGGCGACACGCTCGTCGTGCTCGAGTAGCGAGCGCCGGCCGGGCGAGCGCTTCACTAGCCTGTCCGCGCGATGTCCGATACCCCTCCCTCCCGCGCGCTGGCCGACGGCAAGCTACTGGTCGACGGGCCGGCGCCGGGCGTCGTGCGCCTGACCATCTCCAACCCGGTCAAGCGCAACGCGCTCGATCACCCGATCCTCGACGCGATCACCGCCACGCTCGCCGAGGCCTCCGATGCGCGCTGTCTGATGATCACCGGCGCGCACGGGATGTTCTCCGCCGGCTATGACATCGGCGAGATCCCCACGGAGGAATTCGAGGAGCGCGCCGAGCGCCTCGTAGCCCATCCGTTCACCGAAGCGATCGACGCCCTCGAGCGCTTCCCCCACCCCACGATCGCGATGCTGCCGGGACACACGATCGGCGGTGGGCTGGAGCTCGCGCTGGCGTGCGACCTGCGCGTCGCCAAGGCGGAGATCAAACTGGGGATGCCCCCGGCGAAGCTCGGCCTGGTCTACTCGCACACCGGGCTGCGGAGGTTCATCGACGCGATCGGCGCGCCGCGCACGCGTGAGCTGTTTTTGCTCGGTAGCCACATCGATGCGGCCACGGCGCTGCAATGGGGACTGATCACGCGGGTCGCCCCGGAGGCGGAGCTGGAGGCGCTGGCGCTCGAGCTGGCGATCGAGCTGGCCGCCAACGCACCGCTGTCGCAGACCGGCAACAAGCGCGTGATCGCGGCGCTGCTGGCGGCCGAGGGCACGCTCGAGCCCGGGGTCGAAGCGGAGCTGATCGAGCTGCGACGCGCCTCCTTCGCATCACGGGACATGCAGGAGGGGATGCGCGCGTTCGCCGAGCGGCGCCCGCCGCGCTGGCAGGGCCGATAGGGCCGGCCGGCGCGCGCTGAGCCCGGCCTGGCCCACGGCGGCTCGCTGCCGTCCGCAACGCTCCATAACCTCACGGACATGCCGCCGCTGATCACTCGTGAGGAGGCTCTGACCCTCGGTGAGATCGAGGATCACCAGCAGATCGAGGCGCTCGTGCAGCGGGCCTGGGAAGCGCGCGTCGAGCGCTTCTCGGACTCGACGGACATGTGCTCGCTCGTCAACGCCAAGTCGGGGGGGTGTGCCGAGGACTGCGGCTTCTGCGCGCAGTCTCGCTTCGCCGACGCCGAGACGCCGATGCACGCGATGATGGAGCCCGAGCAGATACTCGAGCACGCGCGCGCCGCCGAGGCCGCCGGCGCGCACCGCTTCTGCATGGTCACCCAGGGTCAGGGGCTGTCCAAGCGCGACTTTCAGAAGTACCTGCAGGGCGTGCGCCTGGTCTCAGAGAACACGAACCTCAAGCGCTGCGCGTCGGTCGGCCACATCTCCGCCGAACGCGCGAAGGCGCTGCGCGAGGCGGGCATACAACGCGTGCACCACAACGTCGAGACGGCGCACAGCTACTACGACGAGGTCACCAGCACGGTCCGCTACGAGGGCCGTCTGCGCACGATCGCGGCGGTCCGCGAGGCAGGGCTTGAGACCTGCGTGGGCGGGATCCTCAACCTCGGCGAGACTCGCGAGCAGCGCGTGGAGATGGCCTTCGAGCTGGCCGAGATCGATCCGACGAGCGTGCCGATCAACATGCTCAATCCACGCCCGGGCACGAAGTTCGGCGACCGCGAGGACATGGATCCGTGGGAGGCGGTCAAGTGGATCGCGATCTTCCGCCTGATCCTGCCCGACGCGCTGTTCCGGCTGTGCGGCGGCCGCGTGGAGAACCTCGGCGAGCTGCAGCAGCTCGCGGTGGCGGCCGGCATCAACGGCGTGATGATGGGCAACTTCCTGACGACGCTGGGCAACGAGCCGGAGGCCGATCGCGAGATGTTCGAGGAGCTCGGACTGAACGTCGCCCGCCAGCCCGACAACGCCGCCAACCCGCGGCCCGACAACCGCTCGGGCTGGCTGTCCGGCGAGACCCCCGACGTCGTCGAGGAGCTGATCGCAGCCGAGGCGCCGAATGGCGACGCCGCCTCGGCCGGCGATCAGGCCGACGCCAGTGGTGCGGGACTGAAGATCCGCCTGTGGGACCCCTCGACGCAGTTGCGCTACCGCGCAAAGAAGAGAGTTCCACCGCGTCCGGACGGGGCGCCCAATCACGCGCAGCGTCGTGCGCGCAGGCGGCCCTCAGAGGAGGAGCCGGCAGACGCCGCGCGCAGAACCGTCACGGCCGGCTGAGAGCGGACACGCAGAGCATGGGAGGCGCAATGAACGGGGAACTGGGGACGGGTGAGATCGAGGAGCG
>JAXDGQ010000348.1:0-9914 GCA_034664965.1 Solirubrobacteraceae bacterium
GTTTCAGGAGCCGTTCGGGGCGCTGTTCACGCAGGGCATGGTCACGAAGGACGGCGCGAAGATGAGCAAGTCGCGCGGCAACGTCGTCTCGCCGAGGTCGATCGTCGAAAACGTCGGGGCCGACACGGCGCGCTGCTACATCCTGTTCGTCGGTCCGCCCGACCAGGACGCCGACTGGTCGGACGCGGGCGTCGAGGGCGTGCATCGCTTTCTCAGCCGGCTGTGGCGCCTGGCGACGGAGACGGCAGAGCGCGCCGGCGCCCAGAGCGGCCCCGTGGAGAGCCCGGTCGGAGCCGAGGGCGACGACCTGGTGCTCGTGCGCAAGGCGCACTGGGCGATCGACAAGGTCAGCGGCGACATGCGGCGCTTCGCGTTCAACACGGCGATCGCCGCCGTGATGGAGCTGCTCAACGACTGCTCGCGCATGCGCGAGTCCGCCGACGTAGAGGCCCAGCGCTTCGCGCTGGCGACGGCCGCCTCGCTGCTGTTCCCGTTCGCCCCGCACGTGTGCGCCGACGTCTATGACCGCTTGACCGGCGAGCGGGTGTGGGAGGCCGACTGGCCGAACGCCGACGAGCAGCTGCTGGAGCGCGACGAGTACGAGCTCGTCTGCCAGGTCAACGGCAAGCTGCGCGACCGCGTGCAGGCTGCGTCGAATGCGAGCGCGGACGAGCTCAAGGATCTCTGCAGGGCCGCTCCCAATGTCCAGGCCCACCTCGACGGCAAGCAGGTGGTCAAGGAGATAGTCGTGCCGGGCAAGCTCGTGAACCTGGTCGTCCGCTAGAGGACCGCCGCTCGGCGCGCTAGGGCGTCCTCGGTCGCTCGCGTGCCTCCACACTTCGCTTCCTGCGTCCTGGTATCGCCTGCCCCGCGGCGTCCAGAGCGCGTCGTCGTGGTCGCCTAGACTCGACCGATGGCCGAGCTCAAGCCTGCGTACCTGATCCACGGCGACGATCACGGCGCGGTGGCCGAGCGGCGCGCGGGGCTGCGCGCGCTGGCCGAAGGGCCGGGGGATGCGACGAGCGTCGAGGTGCTCGAGGGCGAGCGCGCCACGCCGGCGGGCGTCGCCGAGGCGCTCGCTGCGATGACGCTGGCGATCGGGCGGCGCGTGATCGTCGTAGAGGGCGTCGAGCGCTGGCGACAGGCGGACGTCGAGGGGACGCTCGTCCCTGCGATGCGCCAGATGCCCCCGGAGACGACGCTCGCGATGTTCGCGCGCGAGGAGTCGCGTGCCAAGGCGCCCGAGGCTCTGCACACGGCCGTCAAGGCGGCCGGCGGACAGGTCGTCGTGCAGGCGACGGTCAAGCCGTGGGAGCTGCCCAAGTGGGCGCGCGAGCAGGCGTCGCGCATCGGACTGGCGCTCGATGCCGCCGCGGCCAAGGCTCTGGTGGCCCAGGTCGGCGACCGCCAGCAGCGGCTGCTGCGCGAGCTCGAGAAGCTTGCGCTGGAAGGCGACGTCGGTCAGGCCGACGGAGCGACGGTCGACGCCCAGCGGATCGAGGATCGCGCCGCGCATTCGGCCGAGTGGCGCGCATACGCCCTCGCCGACGCGCTGGTGGGCGCAAACTCGCGTGAGGCAACTGCCTCCTACCTGCGCCTGCGCGAGCAGGGCGAGCGCCTGCCGGGGCTGATCTACCTGATGTCCCAGCGCCTGCGCGACGCGCTGGCGGTGGCGCTGCGCCTGCAGGCCGGCGAGTCCGAAGCGACTGTCAAGCGGGGTCTGCGCATGCCCTCGCGCGCAGCCGAGCGCTTTGTCGCCGACGTCGCCCGCAGCGACCCGGGCCGGCTGCAGGCAGCGCTCGCGGCGCTCGCGGACCTGGAGCTGGACTCACGCGGTGGCGCGGTCATCGCGTCGCAGCGAACCCCCTTCGCGGCGCTCGGCGAGGACACGCTCGCACTGCGAGCGATCGTTCGAATAGCCGGCTAGGAACGCGCGCGAAGGCGCGCGGCGCGAGACTTCTTGTGCGCGCCGTTGTTGCGGTGCAGCGCTCCGCGCTTGACGGCCTTGTCGATCGTGCTGACGAGCTCGCGATGCGTGGTGTCGGCAGCTGCGTCGTCGTCGCCCTGCACGAGCGACTCGAGGCGACGGAAGTGCGTCTTGATCGCCGAGGTGTACCGGCGGTTCTCCAAGCGCTCGCGCTCGGTGCGCAGGATGCGCTTCTTCTGGGAGTGGATGTTGGCCATCAGAAAAGCCGCGAAACCCCGGATCCAACCGCCCGGGCGCGCCGCGGAGCGCCGTACTATAGCGGCCTTGTCTGTGACCGGAGAAGCCGCCGCGGAGGAATCGGCCGCCCCGGCGCCGCCGGGAGGCGGCGGCGTAGCGCGCAATACGGCGATCTTCTCGATTGCGACGGGCATCTCGCGGGTGGTCGGGCTGCTGCGGGAAATCGTGGCGGCGAGCTTCTTTGGCACGAAGGGCCCCGCCTCGGCCTTCACGATCGCCTTTCAGATCCCGAATCTGGTGAGCAACCTGTTCGCCAACGCGGCGCTGTCGGCGGCGTTCGTGCCGGTGTTCACCGAACTGCTGCAGAAGGGCCGCAAGAAAGAGGCCTTCCGGCTCGCCTCGACGCTGTTCTGGATCATGCTGATCGTCCTCGGCGCGGTCACCGCGTTCTTCATCCTCGGCGCCGGGGTGATCATGCCGCTGTTCACCGGCGACACGTTCAACGGGCCGCTGAACGCATTGACGGTGAGTCTTTCGCAGATCCTCTTCCCGGTCGTCCTGATCCTCGGTCTGACGGGGCTGATAGTCGGCGTGCTGCAGTCCTACGACCACTTCACGATCCCGGCGATCTCGCCGGCGGTGTGGAACGTGGTGATCCTGATCCTGCTCGTCGTCCTGCGCCCGCACTTTCACGGCGGCCACGAAGACGGCAACCAGCTGCACGCCTACGCGATAGCGATCCTCGTTGCGACGTTCGTGCAGCTGCTGCTGGCCGCCGCGGCGCTCGGGCGCATCGACTTTCGCCTGCAGATGCACATCGACTGGCACGATCCGAGGATCAAGCAGGTGTTCACGCTGATGCTCCCAGTGACGATCGGCCTGGGCATCGTCAACCTCGACCAGCTGATCAACTCGGTCTTCGGCACGCTCGTCTCCGACCAGGCCCCGCGGGCGATCGACAACGCGTTTCGCGTGTACATGCTCCCGCAGGGGCTGTTCAGCGTCGCCGTCGCCACCGTGCTGTTCCCGACGCTCAGCCGGATGGCGGCCAACCGCGACGTCGCGGCGATGCGCCGCGCGGTGGGGATCGGCATGCGCCAGATCAACCTGCTGCTGATCCCGGCGGCGGCGTTCATGATCGTGCTGCCCAACCCGATCGTGCGCCTGCTGTTCCAGCGCGGCGAGTTCAACTCCCACTCCACGCACATCGTCGCGATCGCGCTGTTCTGGTTTGCCTTCAGCCTGCCATTCGGGGGCCTGAACCTGCTGCTGACGCGCACGTTCTTCGCGGTCCAGCGGCCGTGGATCCCGACGCGGCTGGCGGCGATGAACATCGTGGTGGACATCGTCGTGAGCATCGCCCTGTACAAACCGCTGGGCATCGCCGGGCTGATCATCGGCACGGTGACGGCCAACGCGCTGATGACGATGCTGCTTCTGCAGCGGTTGCGCGGGGGCTTCAACGGACGCCTGGAAGGCGCGCAGACGACGATGATCACGGCGCGAATCGCCGTCGCGTCCCTGCTGCTGGCGGGTGTCTCGTGGGTCGTCTGGCGACTGCTCGACGACGTCCTCGGTACCTCGCTGGCGGCGCAGATCATCAGCGTCGGCGGCGCGGGGGCGTCCGGGCTGTTCGTGTATGCGCGCGCGGTGCTGGCGATGCGCGTGCCGGAGGCCCATCAGGTGCACAGGTTGATCGCGAGCCAGTTCGGTCGAGCCTGAGCAGAGCGACTGGATGGGCGGCGCCCGCCAGCTTCGCGCAGGCGAGCGGGCATGCGGCCGGACGAGCCTGAGCTCGCCCGGTGCATCCGACAGAGATCGCCGCTTACTACTTACGTCCCAGGACTCGTGTGTCTTGCCTGGGCGGCGTGACACTCCCGACACCAGGACAGGCCGCCGGCCCGAGGGCCGGCGCGTAGCCGCGGTTGGACCTCGAGGGCCCGTAGTCGAGTTGGCGATCCGCCGGTAGGTGAAGGCTAGCGCGCCTGGAGCTCGGCCGCCGGACACCCGCTCGGCCAAGGCCGTGCGCGCGCCTTCTACGCTGTAGCCCCTCATGGACCAGTCGCACATCCGCAACTTCTCGATCATCGCGCACATCGACCACGGCACGTCGACGCTCGCCGATCGCATACTCGAGCTGACCTACACGGTGGCGGCGCGCGAGATGCGCGCGCAGCTGCTCGACTCGATGGACCTGGAGCGCGAGCGCGGCATCACGATCAAGGCGCAGGCGGTGCGCGTCTTCTACACCGCGCGTGACGGCGAGACCTACCAGCTGCACCTGATCGACACGCCTGGGCACGTGGACTTCACGTACGAGGTCTCGCGCTCGCTGGCCGCCTGCGAGGGCGCGCTGCTGGTGGTGGACGCCGCGCAGGGGGTGGAGGCGCAGACCGTGGCCAACACGTACCTCGCGGTGGACTCGGGGCTCGAGCTGATCCCGTGCCTGAACAAGATCGACCTGCCGGGGGCGGAGCCCGAGCGGGTGGCGGGTGAAGTGAGCGAGCTGATCGGCGAGCGGCCGGACTCGATCCTCAAGATCAGCGGCAAGACGGGAGAGGGGGTGCCGGAGGTGCTGGAGGAGCTGATCGCGCGCGTTCCGCCACCCAGGGGGGACCCCGACGGCGCGCCGCGCGCGCTGATCTTCGACTCGGAGTTCGACCAGTATCGTGGCGTGATCGCCTACATCAGGGTCGTCGACGGCGTGTTTCGCAAGGGCGAGGCGATCCGCGCGATGGCCACGGACACGCACGCGGATATCGACGACATCGGCGTGTTCTCGCCGCAGATGATGCCGACCGACCAGCTCGCTGCGGGCGAGGTCGGCTATCTGATCACGGGGCTGAAGGACGTCACGCAGCTGCGCGTCGGCGACACGCTGACCACGCGTGCACGAGCGGGCGCCCCGGCCGGAGCGACGGCGACAGAAGCGCTGCCCGGCTATCGCGAGGTCAAGCCGATGGTCTTCTGCGGGCTGTTCCCTATCGACTCCGACAGCTATCCCGATCTGCGCGACGCGCTGGAGAAGCTGGTCCTCAACGACGCGGCGCTGTCGTGGGAGCCGGAGACCTCCGACGCGCTCGGCTTCGGCTTTCGCTGCGGCTTTCTGGGCCTCTTGCACATGGACATCGTGCGCGAGCGCCTGGAGCGCGAGTACGACCTGGAGCTGCTCGCGACGATGCCCTCGGTGGAGTTCGACATCACGCTGACCAACGGCCAGCAGCTGGAGGTTCACAACCCCTCCGACATGCCCGACCCGGGCACGATCGAGGAGATCCGCGAGCCGTTCATCCAGGCCTCGATCATCGCGCCGAAAGAGTTCGTCGGCGCCGTCATGGAGCTTTGTCAGGAACGCCGCGGCGAGCACTCCGGCATGCACTATCTCTCGCCGGAGCGCGTGCAGCTGAACTACGAGCTGCCGCTGGCGGAAATCGTGCTGGACTTCTTCGACCAGCTGAAGTCGCGCACGAAAGGCTACGCGTCGCTGGACTACGAGCTGAGCGGGATGAAGGCGTCGGACCTGGTCAAGCTCGACGTGCTGCTGGCGGGCGACACGGTCGACGCGCTGTCGATGGTCGTGCACCGCGAGAAGGCCTATGAGATGGGGCGCACGCTGACCGAGAAGCTGCGCAAGCGCATCCCGCGACAGCAGTACGACGTGCCGATCCAGGCGGCGATCGGCGCGCACGTGATCGCGCGCGAGACCGTCAAGGCCTTTCGCAAGGACGTCATCGCGGGCTGTTACGGCGGCGACATCACGCGCAAGAAAAAGCTGCTGGCCAAGCAGAAGGAGGGCAAGAAGCGGATGAAGCAGGTCGGACGCGTGGAGGTCCCGCAGGAGGCGTTCCTGGCGGTGCTCGAGCTCGGCGAGGACTAGGAGCGGATGGCCTGCAGACGCGATCCGCTGCGCCTGCTGTTCGTGTGCCTGGGCAACATCTGCCGCTCGCCGACGGCGGAGGCGACGATGCGCGCGCTCGTGCGCGAGGCGGGTCTGGAGCGGGAGGTCGAGCTGGACTCGGCCGGCACGGGCGCCTGGCACGCGGGGAGCGCGCCGGACGAGCGAGCGACTGCCGCGGCGGCACGACGGGGGATCGCCCTGGAGGGCTCGGCACGCCGCGTCCGAGCTGAGGACTTCGATGATTTCGATCTGATTCTTGCGATGGATCTGTCCAACCTCGAGGAGTTGCGCCGCATGGCGCCGAGCGAGGACGCGCGCGCGAAGGTGAGGCTGCTGCGCGAGTTCGATCCGGCGAGTGCCGAGACGGGCGACCTCGACGTGCCCGATCCGTACTACGGCGACGGCGACGGCTTCGAGCACGTGCTCGACCACGTGCAGGCGGCGTGCTCCGGGCTGCTCGCGCAGGTGCGCGCGGGCGAGCCGCGGTGAGCCTGCCGCGAGGCGCGCGCGAGGCGCGGCCGGTGGGCGGCGGCGACATCAACGAAGCCCTGCGCGTGCTTCTGCGCGACGGCAGCGAGGCGTTCGTCAAGACCCGCCCGGACGCGCCCCCCGGCGAGTACGCCGCCGAGGCCGCCGGCCTGCGCTGGCTGGCCGAGCCGGGCGCGCTGCGCACGCCGCGCGTGCTCGACGTCGACGATGGCTACCTCGCGCTGCAGTGGATCGAGCCCGGCCGCCTGGACGCGGCCGGCGAGCAGGAGCTCGGACGCGGCCTCGCGGCGATGCACATGGCATCCGCGCCGCGCTTCGGCGACTTCGCGGGAGCCGACGGGAGCGGCGGCGACGCCGGCGGCGAGTCACGGGGCGGCTTCGCGCGGTTCGGTTCGCTGCGGCTGTCAAACGAGCCGACGGCGGACTGGCCGACCTTCTACGTCGAGCGGCGGCTACGCCCGCTGGCGCGGCTCGCACGCGATCGCGAAGCGCTGGCCGGGACCGGGCTCGCGGCGATCGAGCGGGTCTGCGAGCGCATGTCGCAGCTGACCGGCTCGCCCGAGGCGCCCGCGCGGCTGCACGGCGATCTGTGGCAGGGCAACGTGCTCGCCGACGCGCACGGGCGCCCGTGGCTGATCGACCCGTCGGCGTATGGCGGGCATCGCGAGGTCGACCTGGCGATGCTTGCGCTGTTCGGATCGCCCTCGCCGCGCGTGCTCGACGGCTACCTGGAAGCCGCGCCACTCGCCGATGGTTGGGAGGGGCGCGTGGGCCTCTACCAGCTGCTCCCGCTGCTCGTCCATGCGCTGCTGTTCAACGGCTCCTATCGCGCGGCCGCCGAAGATACGGCGCGGCGCTATGCCTGACGCGGCGCGTCCCGCGACAGCCGAACGGTCGGAGCGGGAGGCGTGCAACCGCAGACGCTTGCGAGCCGACGGCGCCTTTACCTGCTCGCGCGCGTGGTCGTCGCGCGCCACTACCGCCGCCGGCTGACGCTCGCTGACGTCGCTGGCGCTGTCGCCAGCTCGCCGCGCCAGGTGCAGCGCGCCTACGCGCAGTTCGGCGAGCTCAGCTTCGCCGAGGATCTGCTCGCCCGGCGCATGACCGCCGCGGCGCAGCTGCTCGCCGAGCAGCCGGCGATCCCCGTGCGCGACGTCGCGCACCTGGTCGGCTACCGCCAGGCGGCGCACTTCGCGGGGGCCTTTCGCCGGCGCTACGGGCTCGCGCCGGCTCGCTTTCGCGAGCAGGCCCGCGGTTACAGGGCGCGGCGGCCCTCGGCCGCCGCCAACGGCATGCGCGATCTGGCAGACGATCGCGTCCGGTCGCGCTCGACGGGTGCCGGCGAGCGCGGCTGGCGGAAACCTCAGACCGCCGAGCGCTCGTGGCGCGCGGACTCGGCGGCGCGCAAGGGCGACTGCGAGCCCGGCTCGGATGCGTCGTGCGCGACCGTCTCTGCCCCGGGCAGGCGCAGTCGCATGAGCGTTCCGCCGCCCGCCGCGGGCATGGCGGCGATGCTGCCGCCGTGCTGGTCGGCGACCTGACGCACGATCGCCAGGCCGAGCCCCGAGCCGGGCCGCCCGCGCGCCTCGGCGCCGCGGTAGAAGCGATCGAAGACGTGCGGCAGGTCGGCGGCCGAGATGCCCGGGCCGTGATCGCGCACCGTCAGCTGCTCGCCGCGCAGCACGATCTCCACCGGTTGGTCGGGCGGGCTGTACTTGGCAGCGTTGTCGACCAGGTTGGTCACAGCGCGCTCGAGCCGCGCGGGCACGCCCACGACGAGCGTCGGCTGCAGATCTAGGTCGAAGGTGTTCGCCGGCGCATGGCGCCGCGCGCGCTCGACGACCTCGGCGACGACCACGTCCAGGCGCGTGTCCTCCGCGGAGGCGTGCTGCTCTTCGCCGCGAGCGAGTTCGATCAGGTCGTTCATCAGCAGCGTCAGCTCCTCGATCTGCTCGACCACGTCACCGAGCAGTCGTTGGCGGTCCGGCGCATCCATGTCCTGGGCCTGCTGCAGGATCTCGATGTTCGTGCGCAGGCTGGTGACGGGGGTGCGCAGCTCGTGCGAGGCGTCGGCGACGAGCTGGCGCTGGGCGTGGACGGAGGCGTCCAGCGCGCTCATCGAACGCTCGAGCGCGTCGAGCATCGCGTTGAAGCTGCTCGCGAGCCGGCCGATCTCGTCCTCGCCGACCGATCTGATTCGCCCGCTCAGATCCTGCGTGAGCGCCACGTGCTCGGTGGCCTGACTCAAGCGCTTGAGCGGCAGGACCGCGGCACCCGCGACGATGCGCCCGAGCAGCGCGGCCAGCGCGATGCCGCCGAGGTCGAGCAGCGCGAGGATCAGACGCAGGCGGCTGAGCAGGCTGTCCACTTCGGTCAGCGGCTGCGCGAGCTGCACGGCGCGGCCTTTGCCGAACGGCTCGGCGAGCACGCGCAGATGGATGCCGTTCACGCGGGCGTCGCGGAAGAAGGCAGCGCCGCCGTGGCTTGCCAGGCCTCGCGTGTCGGTGTCGACCGGGAGCGAGACATTGCGAGCAGAGCGCACGACGATCGTGCCGGCGGCGTTTACGACCTGCTGGTAGCCGCGCACCTGATCGGGTCCCGGCGGCAGCCTGCCGAACAGGTTTCTCGCGAGCGGGCCGTAGCGCGGGGCGGACGCTTCGCCTCCTGTCCGCCCGGCGGTGGCGTCTTCGCCATCCCTGGCCGAGCCGTCGAGCCCGTTCAGGTCGAGGCCCAGCCGTTCGCTGTCGCTCTTGACGATCGCCGCCGGTTTGCCTCCGGGCTTGAGATAGCGCTGCAAGCGGCCCGCAGTCCGCGCCCGGTTGCGCAGCTGCGCATCGACTTGGCTGTGAAGCTGGTTGGACGTCAGCAGGTAGGTGAGCAGCGATGCGAGCACGACCGCGATCGCGACCGCGGCAGCCGAGGCCAGGGCGATCCGCCGGCGAAAGCTCATGCCGGGACTCGCAGCACGTAGCCGACGCCGCGCACCGTGTGCAGCAGGCGCGGCTCGTCGCCGACCTCGGTCTTGCGTCGCAGGTAGCCCATGTAGACGCCGAGGGAGTTCGACGTCGAGCCGAAGTCATAGCCCCAGACGTGCTCGAAGATCGCCGAGCGGGTCAGCACCTGGCGCGGGTGGCGCATGAACATCTCCAGCAACAGGAACTCCGTTCGCGTCAGCGCCAGCAGGCGCTCGGCGCGCCACGCCTCGTGCGCGAGAGGGTCCAGGCGCAGATCCTCGAAGGTCAGCGCGCTCTCCTGCTCGCCCTCCTCGCTGGATCGGCGCAGCAGCGCGCGCACGCGCGCGAGCAGCTCACGCAGGGCGAACGGCTTGACCAGATAGTCGTCGGCGCCTGCGTCGAGGCCGGC
>JAXDGQ010000349.1:0-3635 GCA_034664965.1 Solirubrobacteraceae bacterium
TGCCCGGCGTCTTGCCGCTGCGGTCCAACGGAACCGTCAAGCTCGCGCAGGAGAACCCACTCGCGTTCGCGCACGGGGCAAACGGGAGCGCCGCGCCGGCCGCCGAGGCTCCCGCGCCCGCGAGCAGGCAGATGGCAAGCGATGCAGCGAACGTCGTGATCAGCGTTCGCCTTGGCATCCGGCGCAACGTTAGCGTCAAGTGTGGTCGCCAGACGCCGTTCGCCCGGTCTGCAGATGCCGCCATGCAGCCAAGGTACCCCGCGGCGCTGGCGTTTATCCGGTGCCGATCCCGAGGCAGGCCGTCAATGGCGCTCGGATCGCGGCTGCTCAGGCGGGCGGTTGGCGCCGGACGGCGTGCGCCGTCGTCGCGCTAGGCTGCCGCGCACGATGACCAGCGAGCGCGAGATCGTCGATGCCGCCGGCGCGCCGGCGGCGGTCGGACCGTACAGCCACGCGGTGCGCGCCGACGGGCTGCTGTTCTGCTCGGGCCAGATCCCGCTGGACCCGCGTAGCGGCGAGCTGGTCGGCGAGACACCCGCCGAGCAGGCGCGCCGCTGCCTGGAGAACCTGCGCGAGGTGTGCGCCGCCGCCGGAGCCTCGCTGGAGCGCGCCGTGCGACTGACGATCTACACGACCGATCTGGGCGCCTTCGCCGAGATCAACGAGGTGTACGCGACGTTCTTCGCCTCCGAGCCGCCGGCGCGAGCGGCCGTCGGGGTGGCGGCGCTGCCGAAGGGCGCCTTGGTGGAGATCGACGCGATCGTCGCGCTCTAGCGCGGCTCTTCGGGGAACGTGCGCTCAGGCCGGTGAGGTCGCCGCGTAGACGGCGTCCGCCTCGCCCGGCGCCACGTCGTCGTCGCCCGGCTCGGCCGCGACCAGCGCGCGGCTCAGCAGCCGCCACAGCGTCTCGCGCTCGTCGTCACTCAGCGCCTGCAGCACGTCGTCCTCAATCGCTTCCTGCGCGTGCTCGGCGCTCGCCAGGGCCTTGGCTCCGCGCGGCGTCACCTCGACGCGGTGGCGGCGGCGATCGTCGGGGTCGCGCCGGCGTGACGTGTAGCCGAGATCCTCGAGCTCGTTGAGCAGCAGCACGACGTTGTTGGCATCCATGCACAGCACCTCGGCGAGCTCCTGCTGTGGGCAACCGACGTGGTCACGCAGGTAGCTGAGCGTCATCAGGTGGCGCAGGTGCATTCCCAGCAGGTCCTCGTCGCTGCGCCGGTACACCTGCTTGGCCAGCCGCGTGAGCAGGACCATCGAGCCGGGAATCGTCGCCCTCTCGTCTCCCATCGCGGCGCATTTTACATCATCTCGCATGGTTCGTCACTTTAGCAGCAATAATAAATAATTCATATATCATCCCTTGAACATGGATGATCTTTGCTACGGTGTTCCCTTCGCAACCTCGAAGGGAGCCGTATGAGCACCACGATCGAGCAACTGAAGCGTCCGCCGTCAATCGCCGCACAGTCCCAACGCAGCGACCGTCGCCGCTGGATCGCCCTCGCGGTCCTGTGCCTCGGTCAGCTGATGATGGTTCTCGACGCGACGATCGTGAACGTCGCATTGCCGTCGATTCAGCACGACCTGCACTTCTCCCAGGGCAACCTCACGTGGGTGATGAACGGCTACCTGATCACCTTCGGCGGCTTCTTGCTGCTCGCCGGGCGCCTCGGAGACCTGGTCGGGCGAAAGCGCGTCTTCTTGACCGGCTTGGTCATGTTCACGGTGGCCTCGGTGCTCTGCGGCATCGCCAGCAGCCAGGCGCTGCTGATCGGAGCGCGCTTGCTGCAAGGCGTCGGTGGGGCCGTCGCGTCGAGCGTGATCCTGGCGATCATCGTCACGGAGTTCCCCGAGCGCATCGAGCAGGCCAAGGCGATGGGCATGTACGCGTTCGTCTCCGCCGGCGGCGGCTCGATCGGCCTGCTCGCCGGCGGCGTGCTGACGCAGTCGCTGGACTGGCACTGGATCTTCTTCGTCAACGTGCCGATCGGGCTGGTCGCGTTCGCGCTCGGCAAGGCGCTGGTCGTCGAGAACGAGGGGATCGGCCTGTCTGGAGGAGTCGACTGGCTCGGCTCGGCGCTGATCACGCTCGCGACCATGCTCGGCGCGTTCGCGATCGTCAAGTCGACTGAATACGGCCTGCTGTCTGCGCGCACGCTCGGCGTCGGCGGAGGCGCGCTCGTGCTGCTCGGCGCATTCCTCGCGCTGGAGGGGCGGCTGAAGAATCCGATCATGCCGCTGCGCGTGCTGCGCCTGCGCATGCTGATGGGCTCCAGCCTCGTCCGCGGCCTGCTCGTCACCGGGATGTTCTCCGCGTTCTTCCTGGGCTCGCTGTACCTCGAGCGCGTGCTCGGCTACAGCGCGATCAACACCGGGCTGGCGTTCCTGCCGCTGACCGCCTCCATCGCGATCATGTCGGTCGGCCTGTCCGCGAAAGCCGCCGAACGCTTCGGCGCGCTGAACTCTCTCGCGGCAGGGCTCGCGTCGATCGTCGCCGGGCTGTTGTTGCTGTCGACCGCAGGGGTGCACGCGAGCTACTTCCCCGGCCTGTTCTTCGCCTTCATGCTGATCGGTCTCGGCGCCGGCGCGTCGTTCTTGCCGCTGCTGACGATGGGCATGGCCGACGCGCCGGCGCGTGACGCGGGCCTGGCCTCGGGCATCATCAACGTCTCGGTCCAGCTGTTCGGCGCGATCGGCCTGGCGTCGCTGGGAACGGTCGCGACCGATCACACCAAGTCACTGAGCGCGAGCGGGGAATCGCTGGTCGGCGCGCTGACCGGCGGCTACCACCTCGCCTACGTGGTCGGCGCGATCTGTGTCGCGTTTGGGATCCTCGCGGCGTTCATCACGCTGCGCCCGCCGTCGGGCACGGTGCAGCAGGAGGTCGACGAGCTCGAGCGCGAGCTCGACCGCGAGTACTCCACGCCCGAGCCGCAGCTGGCCTGACGCGTCTCCCTCTCCGAGCTGCGGGCGCTAGGTACGCGCCCGCAGCTCGGCTCGCTTGATCTTGCCGCTGGCCGTCTTGGGCAGCTCGGCGGCGAACTCGACGATGCGGGGGTACTTGTACGGCGCCGTTTCGCGCCTGACGTGCTCCTGCAGCTCGCGCACCAGCTGCGGCGATGGGGTGTACGCGCCGTCGCGCAGCACCACGACCGCGCGCACGACCGACCCGCGCTCGTCGTCGGGCGCCGACACCGCCGCGGCCTCGGCGACGGCTGGATGCGCGACCAGCGCAGACTCGACCTCGAACGGACCGATCCTGTAGCCGGAGGAGATGATCACGTCGTCGTCGCGGCCCTGGAAGTGCAGCCAGCCGTCCTCGTCCTGATCGACCAGGTCGCCGGTGCGCCACGGTCCACCGCGCTGGCGGTCCTGGACGCTCCAGGCGCCGTCCTCGCCGCGCCGCACGTGCTCGCCGAGATATCCGAGGAAGAACGTCGGGACCGTCCCCGGGTTGGCCGTCAGCTCGCCGCCTTTGACCAGCAGGCCGACGCCCGGCAGCGCCTTGCCCATCGATCCGGGCCTGGCTGGCAGCGCCAGCGGCGGCCCGGTGAGCTGGCCCGTCTCGGTCTGGCCGTAGCCGTCGCGGATGTCCAGGCCGGTCACCTCGCGCCAGGCGCGCAGCACCTCCGGGT
>JAXDGQ010000350.1:0-3339 GCA_034664965.1 Solirubrobacteraceae bacterium
CGAGCGCATGACCGCACGAGCACTGACCAACCCGACCCGGGAGATGAGCAGATGAGCCCTGTCAACCGCCAAGTCTGCCTCGCCGCACGACCGTCGGGCCTGCCCCAGGACTCCGACTGGGATCTGCGCGAGGAGCCTCTCCCCGAGCCCGGCCCGGGGGAGTTCGTCGTCGAGATCTCGCACCTCTCCCTGGACCCGGCGATGCGGGGCTGGATGAACGCCGGCGCGTCCTACATCGACCCGGTTGAAGTCGGCGACGTCATGCGCGCCGGCGCGGTCGGGACCGTGAGCGCCTCCGAGCACTCCGGCTTCGCCGTCGGCGAGCACGTCTACGGCGTCTTCGGCGTACAGGAGCACGCGCTCTCCGACGGCAGGGGCGTGATCAAGATCGATCCGTCGCTCGCTCCCGCGCCGACCTACCTCGGCACGCTCGGCATGACCGGGCTGACCGCCTATTTCGGCCTGCTCGACGTCGCCAAGGTCAAGGAGGGCGAGACCGTCGTCGTGTCCGGCGCCGCCGGAGCCGTCGGCAGCGTCGTCGGGCAGATCGCCAAGATCAAGGGGGCGCGTGCGGTCGGCATCGCGGGCGGCGAGCAGAAGTGCCGCTGGCTCGTCGACGAGCTCGGTTTCGACGCGGCGATCGACTACAAGTCAGAGGACGTGCGCCGAGCCCTGCGCGAGCACGCGCCCAAGGGCATCGACGTCTTCTTCGACAACGTCGGTGGCGAGATCCTCGACGTCGCGCTGACGCGCCTGGCGCGCGGCGCGCGGATCGTGATCTGCGGGGCCGTCTCGCAGTACAACGCGACCGAGGGCGTGCGCGGACCGTCCAACTACTTGTCCTTGCTCGTCTTCCGCGCGACCATGACCGGGATGGTCGTCTTCGACTACGCCGACCGCTTCGGCGAGGCCATCGCGGCGATCGCCGGCTGGATGCGCGAAGGGCGCATCGTCTCCCGCGAGCACATCGTCGACGGCGGCGTCGGCGCCTTCCCCGACGCGCTGCTCAAGCTGTTCGCCGGCGAGAACACCGGCAAGCTCGTGCTGCGCGTCAGCTAGCCGCTCGGCGCGATGAGCCGGCGCCTACGATTCGGGTCGGCGCCGCGCGCGCCGGTGTGTCTGGATGTTCGTTGCGTGTCGCGTGATAGCCATGGTATTTACGCGGGAGCCGCCAGCAGCCGGCCCACCAGCTCGCCCCAGCAGTCCTTCAGCTGCGCCGGCGACATCGCCAGCTCGCGACGCTGGAACAGCACCAGTTCGCTGACCAGCGCGCCAAGCAGCACATCGGCCAGATAGCCGACGTCCCCGTCGTAGCCGCTGTCGCGCAGCAGCGCCGTCACGTGGGCGCGGTATGCGCCGTACACGCTGTGGCGCAGCCGCTCCCCGGGCGCGCCGTTCTCCGCCGCCACCAGCAGGTCTCCCTGGATCTCGATGTGCTCGAGCATGCGCTCCCCGAAGGTGACCAGCCGCTGGCGCGGCGGCGCCCCGGGCCCGAGCGGCGCCGGGCCGCGGATGAAGCCGTCCTGGAAGCTGCGCTCGCGCTCGTCCAGCAGCGCGCGCATCAGGCCGCAGCGGTCACCGAAGTGGCGAAACAGCGTGCCCTTGCCCACCCCCGCCGCGCAGGCGACCTGGTCCATCGTCACGGTCTGAGCGCTCCGCTCGCCCACCAGGCGCTCGGCGGCCACGAGGATCGTCGCGCGATTGCGCGCCGCGTCCGCGCGCTCGTGGCGGACCGGCTCGAGCATTGGCAGGGCCGCGGGTACGGCGTTCCCCCTCACGCCGGCAATCTTATCTTCGAGCATTAGCGGACTGCGGTCCATTTGTGTTACTATAGCCGTAATCCGGACTACAGTCCGGTAATCCCCGCACAAGGAGAACGTTATGTCCGCCACCGCCGTAGACACCGCAACGAAGCTTCCCGTCGGCACGTGGAAGCTCGATCCCGTCCACTCCTCGGCGAGCTTCGCCGTAAAGCACATGGTCGTAGCCACGTTCCGCGGGCGCTTCGAGAACCTCGACGCCACGCTGACCGTCGGCGAGGACGGCGCGGGCGAGCTCGTCGGCACCGTCGACGCCGGATCGGTCGTCGTCAAGGACGAGAACCTCCAGGCACACCTCGGATCGCCTGACTTCTTCGACACAGAGCGCTACCCCGAGCTGCGCTTCGCCTCAACGGCGATCCGCCGCGACGGCGAGGAGCTCGTGGTCGACGGCGAGCTCACGATCAAGGACCACACCCACGCAGTCGAGGCTCGCGGCACGATCACCGACCCGCACGAGACGCTCGGCGGCGCGGTCAAGATCGGCCTGACGCTGGAGACCATCGTCGACCGCTCGCAGTTCGGCTTGGAGTGGAACGCGCCGCTGCCCAAAGGCGGCGTCGCGGTTGCCAACGACGTCAAGCTGACCGTCGAGCTCGAGCTCGCCCAGGACAGCGAGTAGGCGACGGCGATGAGGGTCCTCGGCATCACCGGCTCGTTGCGCAGCGACTCGCACAACGGACGCCTGCTTCGGGCGGCGGCGGCACTGCTGCCGCCCGGGGCGCAGTTCGTCGAGTTCACCGGCCTGAAGGCGATCCCGCCGTTCGACGAGGACGACGAGCCCAATCCCGGGTCGGCCGTCGATCGCTGGCGTGCGGAGATCGGCCGCGCGGACGCCCTGCTGTTCGCCACGCCGGAGTACAACTCGTCGATCCCCGGTGCGCTGAAGAACGCCGTCGACTGGGCCTCGCGCCCAATCGCCACCGCCGCGCTGCGCAACAAGCCAGCCGCCGTGATCGGCGCGAGCACCGGGATGTTCGGCGCCGTGTGGGCGCAGGCCGAGTTGCGCAAGGCGTTGGCCGCCGCCGGGGCGCGCGTGATCGATCGCGAGCTGCCGATCGCCGACGTAGAGAGCGCGTTCGCCGGCGACGGCACGCTCGCCGAGCCCGACCAAGAGCTCGCCCTGAGCGAGATCCTCGCCGAGCTGCTCGCCCAGACCGACGTGCAAGTCGCCGCCTAGCAGCGGCGGGCGCACAACGGCACAAGGCGCGCCGCGACGGCGCTTGGACGACAATGCGCAGATGGCGACAGTTCAGAAGCCCGCGCCCGAGAAGGTCTCAGACCAGCTCGAACGGTGGTTGAAGGGAGACGGCGAGAAGACGCTCGGGGGGCTGATCGACGTGTTCGGCGAGGGCAGTTTCGCGATCATCTTCGTTCTGCTGATGGCCGTGCCGGCGCTGCCGTTGCCGACGGGCGGCGTGACGCACGTGTTCGAGGTAATCACCATGCTGCTCGCGCTAGAGCTGATCATCGGCCGTCGAACGGTCTGGCTTCCCGACCGCTGGAGGCGCCTGGATCT
>JAXDGQ010000351.1:0-7336 GCA_034664965.1 Solirubrobacteraceae bacterium
TCGTCAGGTCGTCGGAGGTGAGGATCGCCACGGCCGCGGCATCGGCCAGGTTGGCCGCGTCGAGCGTGCGCGCGAGCGTCGCGTCGCCGAGCACGAGCGGGGCCGCCAGCGCGCGCGCCTCGGTGAGATTCGGATTGCTCTCCAGTCGCTCGATCACCACCACCTCCGCGCCGGCCTCCAGCAGGCCTTCGAGCACCCGCATGCCCACGCTGCCGAGCCCCACGAGCACGACGTGCCCGCGCATGCCCGGGATCCGTCCGTGGCCCAGCGACCGCGCCAGGCGGCGGCTGACGAGCGCGTTGGTCAGCAGCGCGAACATCGTCGTCGTGAGCGTCACGCCGGCGACGATCAGAAGGATCCCGAATACGACCATGCCGCTCGGCTGCCTCGCGAAGGAGTAGTCGCCGAAGCCGACCGTCGCGACCGTCTCAACGGTGAAGTAGACCGAGTCGAGCAATGACAGGTGCGCGCGGCCGAGCGGCTCGTGGTAGCCGAAATGCAGGACAACCGTCGAGACGAGCAGGACCACCAGCGCGAGCGCCAGCGCGATGCGCAGCGGGCGATCGACGATCTCGGCCACGGCGCCGATCAGGCGCTTGAGCAAGCTGCGCGCGCGCGCAGACAGCTGCGACGTCGCGCCGGCGCTCGACGCTCGCTGGCTGAGCCCGGCCCCATCGAACTGTGAGTGCGTGCCCAGCAGCGTCACGCGGTCCCCGGCCGACACCGCCTGATCGCGCCCCGGGCACGCGATCACCTCCTTGCCCGCCCTCACCACGCCGATCGGCGCCAGGCTTCCGTACAGCTCGCGCAGCGTCGCGCCCCGCGGCGCGTTCACCTCCGCAGCGACGAACGACGTCTCGCCGAGCTCGATCTCGCGCGCGCGTCGCCCCAAGCACGTTTCCACGACCGCCGGCGCGAACAGGGCCGCGACGTCGAGCACGCCGACCGAGCTCAGCACTCCCTCCAGCGCATGCGCGACCGAGGGATTGTCGAGGTCGGCGACCACGCGCACCTCCGGGCGCAGGTCGCGGATCTGCAGGACCGTCTCCAGCGTTCGCAGGTCGGTGCTCTCCGCGCACACGACCGCCACCGCTCCGGCGATGCCCGCCTCGAACAGCGGCTCGGACAGGTGCGCGCCGCGCGGCAGGTGGGGGATGCCCCAGCCGCGCACGATGCGGATCAGGCGCTCGTCGGGCTCGTCGCTGAGCACGACCGTGCGCGCCCCCGCCAGGTGCAGCTGCTCGACCGTGCGCAGCGCGACGTCGTTGAGGCCGCACACGATCACGTGCCCCACCCAGTCGCGGCAGGCCTGCGGGTCCGACGGCGAGACGGTCACGGCCACGACGCCCGAGTCTCGCGCGCGCGCCGGGGCCTTGCCGTTGGCCGCTCGTCCAAAATCGCCGTCTCAGATTGCGACGCGCGACAAATCCGGCCGCGCCAGCGGCCCTCATCACGGGAAGACGGAGCTGCCTAACGCTCGAACGGGAACGGCGCGGCGGCCGGAGCGACCGCCGGGAGGGATTCGCTGGAGACCGCCTCGACGACCTCCTGCTCGGCCTCCTGCAGCTCCTCGTCGTGCTCGCCGTCGCACAGCACGCGGAAATTGCCCGTCACGCCGCTGTCGGCGTGGATCGTGATGCCCGGCAGGATCTGCTCGCCCTCCTCGAAGTCCAGGCGCTCCATGTCGAAGTGCGCCAAGCCGATGCCGTGTGCGGTGTGCGTCGGGTTCTCCCGATCGTGCGCGGCCACCGCCGTGGCGAAGCGCTCGAGGTTCTTGGCGATCTTGCCCGTGCTCGACATCGCTTCATTCAGGGTAGCGCCCGCCGGGTCAGGCCCGCCCGGCGCTAGGGTGCCCGCGATGCGCGCCGACGCTCGCCTGCTCTTCTCGCTGCGCGCGCTGCCCTGGCGCGTCGCGCGCTTCTACTGGCGCGCGCGCCGGCACGCCAGGCGCCGCGGCGACCGCTTCAGCGTCGCCTCCGCCGCCCGCCCGGGAGAGCTCGCGCAGCTGCTCGCGCTGGCCGATGGCCGCCATGCGGTCGTCGAGCTCGGCACCGGCACCGCCTGGAGCGCGATCGCCCTGGCTCTCGGCGACCCCGCGAGGCGGGTCCTCAGCTATGACCCGAGCCCGCGTGCAGAGCGCGAGTCATACCTCGATCTCGCTGGCCCTGCTGCGCGCGAGCGCATCGAGCTGCGCGCCGAGCCCGACACCCGCGGGCCGCACCACGGCGACCCGCCCGCCGAGCTGCTGTTCATCGACTCCGAGCACGAGCGCCAGCCCGTCCTCGCCGCCTTTGCAGCGTGGCGCCATGCGCTCGCGCCGGGCGCCGTCGTCGTCTTTCACGACTATGCGCATCCGGACTACCCCGGGGTGCGCCAGGCCGTGGTCGAGCTCGGACTCGACGGGCTGCAGGTCGGCGGACTGTTCGTGTGGCGGGCGCCGTGAGGACCGCTGCCGGGCCTTCGCGACTCTCATCCCGCTTGGCTGTTAGCCCTCGACGAAGCTCAAAATCGGCTGGATCACGCCGTGAGACTCCTCGAGCGCGGTCGCCTCCGGGGTCTGCAGGGCTGCGAGCATCCCGTCCATGTCATTGACATTCGCCGACACGGCGACGGTGTTGCCGCCGTCGGTTGGCAGGTAGTCGAGGACGTCCGTCGCGTAGGCATCGAAGAACTCGACACGCTCGGCCTTGTGCGCTGCCCAGGCCTGAACGTCCGTGACTGCATGGGTGAAGACGACTCGCGGCACCAGCTACCCCCTTTTTGCTTGCGTGTGGGGCGCTAACCCTACGCGTGGGTCTGATCCGCCGTCGGCTGCTCGATGATCTCGATCCGGTAGCCGTCCGGATCGCGCACGAAGCACAGCCGTGAGCCGCCCTCGCGCACCGAGTACGGCGGCTTCTCGGGCGCGATGCCCTGCTCGGCCAGTCGCGCGAGCGTCGCCTCGAGGTCGTCGGAGGTGATCGCAATGTGGCCGTAGCCGGTGCCGATCTCATACGCGTCGACGCCGAAGTTGTAGGTCAGCTCCAGGCGCGGCATGTCGCCGTCTCCGGGCTGGTTCATGAACACGTTGACCGCCTCGTCCTTGATCGGCAGGCGGCCGACCTCTGCAAACCCGAGCGCCTCGTAGAAGGCGACCGAGCGATCGACGTCGGTGATCCGGTAGCAGGTGTGGATCAAAGCCATCGCCGAGAGTCTAAGAGAAGCCGCGCGTGCGCCCGAGCCCGAGCCGCCACGCCGGGCAGATCCGGTGCGCTAGGATCGGGTTCGGCCGCGAGCTCGCATGCATGCCGGGTCCGTGGGCGCGTAGCAGCGGGAGGACGCACCGACAACCTCGTTGAGGCGGGTCCGGACTGTCGTACATACAAGCTGCGCGAGTGACGCAGGCGATGCGTGGCCTCGCAGGCAACCCTGTGTACGGAGGTCACGATGCCCTACCTCAACTGCCCCAGCTGTGGCCTGACCATCAATGTGACGCGCCCCGGCGAGCTGATCGAGCACTGCCCGCGGTGCCTGGCACGCGCCAGGCGCCCGGTCGAGCTGTTCGTCTCAGCGCAGCCGCGCGGACGCGAGCGCTCACCGGCCGCCCCGACAGCGTCGAGCACGACGGCAACAAAGCGGCAGAGCAGATGAGCGTGCCCGCCGGCGCACTCGAGCTCGACGAGCAGCGCGCCGATGACTCGCTGACGCTCGCGCTGAGCGGCGAACTGGACATCTCCACGGCCGATCAGCTCCAGGACGCGGCCGCGCGGCTGTGCGCGCCCGGGCAGGCGCGCGAGCTGACGCTCGACCTGCGCCGCCTCACGTTCGTCGACTCCAGCGGACTCGCCGCCGTCCTCTTCGTGAGCAGGCTGTGCGAGCGCAGCGGCTGCCAGCTGTCGCTGATCCGCGGACCGCAATCGGTGCAGCACGTGTTCGAGCTGACCGGCCTCACCGAGCTGCTCTCGTTTCGCGCGGGCGGCGACGTGCCCTCGCCCTCCTGACCGCGCCCCAGCGGCCACGTCGCGACCCTATACTCGGCGCGCGTGCGAACCATGATCGTCGGTCACGGCGGGCGAGAGAGCGCCCTCGCCTCCCGCATGGCGGAGCACAGCGAGCTGTACGCGTTCGCCGGCCATCTCAACCCCACGCTCGTGCGCTACGCGCGCGCCTCCGGGGGCACGGTCGAGATCGGCGACGTGTGCAATGCGCAGGCCGTCGCCGAGTTCGCGCGCGCCAACGAGATCGACCTGGCGATGGTCAGCGCCGACGAACCGCTGCAGTCGGGCGTCGTCGATGCGCTGCTGGCCCAGGGCACGCGCGCGGTCGGCCCGACGCGCGCCGGCGCCGAGATCGAGTGGAACAAGGCCTTCGCCCGCTCGCTGCTGCTCGACGTCGCGCCCGAGGCGACTCCGCGCCTGCGCGTCGCGCAGCGCGCAGAGGATGTCGAGGAGGCAATCGCCTCGTTCGGCTCCACGCCGGTCGTCGTCAAGCCCTCCGGTCTGACCGGCGGCAAGGGCGTCAAGGTCATGGGCCCGCACCTGGCCAGCCACGAGGAGGCCCGCGACTACGCGCTGAGCCTGCTCGCCGGCGACGCGCCCGGGCAGACGGTGCTGATCGAGGAGAAGATCGTCGGTGCGGAGTTCACCATCCAGGCGATCAGCGACGGCCGCACCGTCGTGTTCCCCAACTCGACCTACGACTATCCCTATCGCTTCGACGGCGACCAGGGCCCGGGCACCGGGGGCATGGGCTCGCTCTCGACCGCGCAGCCCACGCTGCCGTTCATGTCGCCAGAGCACTACGCCCAGGCCTGCTCGATCGTCGAGCTGGTCATCGCGCGCCTGGCCGACGAAGGACGGCGCTTCACCGGTGTGATGAACAGCGGCTTCTTCGCGACCGCCGCCGGCGTCCAGGTGATCGAGTTCAATGCCCGCTTCGGCGACCCCGAGTGCATGAACATCATGGCGCTGTTCGACGGCGACTGGACGCGGGTGATGGAGCGCATCTGCGCAGGCGAGCTGACGCGCGAGGATGTGCGCCTGCGCCAAGAGGCCTCGCTCGTGCTCTATCTCGTCTCGCCCGACTACGCGCTGCCGAGCGGGGGGGCCGTGCCGACCACGTATGAGTTCGAGCTCGACGTGGCGGCGCTTGAACGTGCCGGCGCCAGCGTGTTCTTCTCCTCGGCCGTGCACGTCGCCGGCAATACCTACCGCACCGTCGGAACCTCGCGCGCGGTCGCCCTCGTCACCACCGCACCCGGCCTGCGCGAGGCCCACGAGCGGCTCGCAGGACTGGCAAGCTCGGTCGGCGTGCTGCAATGGCGGCGAGACGTCGGCGACGAGCGCTACCTGCAGGGCTTGAGCGGTCTCGTTCACCCGACTTAATGGCCATCGTGCAAGGATTGCCGCAGTGATCGTCGAGACGTCCAGCAATCCGCAGTTTCTGTCCAACACCTACCTCGTCGCCGACGGCGAGGGCGGCCCCGCCTTCTTCATCGACGCCGGCGGTCCCGTCGAGCCGCTGATCGCCGCAGCCGAGCGTCTCGGGCTGACACCGACGCACGTCCTGCTCACCCATCACCACTACGACCACGTCTGCGACGTCGACAAGCTGCGCAAGCGCTGGCCGGCGCTGGACGTCGTCATCAGCTCGGTCGAGAGCGAGCTGATGAGCGCCGGCGCCTCCGATGGCGGTGAGGATTCCGGCGCAGAGCGCATCGGCTCCGTCCAGGCCGGCGAGACGCTGCGTTTCGGCACGCTCGAGGTCTGTCCGCTGAACACGCCCGGTCACACCGCCGGGATGCTCTCCTTCCTCGTCGGCGACCGCTCCGGCCCCGAGCCGCGCAGGAGCCCCTCCAAACGCTCCTCCTCCAGCGCCGCGCCCGGCGGGTTCAGCGGCGGCCAGGCCGTCGTGTTCACCGGCGACACGCTGTTCAAGAACTCCGTCGGCGGCGTCAAAGCGCCCGGCCACACCACCTACACCGACCTGCGCGACTCGATCATGGGGACCCTGATGGAGCTTCCTCCCGAGACCGTCATCTATCCCGGCCACTCCGCTCCGACGTCGGTCGCGCAGGAGTGGGACTCCAACAGCTTCATCCGCGTCTGGCGCGGTCTGGACCCCGAAGGCGCCGAGCCCTGCGTGGCGCTCGGCCAACCGGCCACGCTCGTCCTGCTCGGCCAGGACTACGATGGCGGCACCAAGGCCTGGGTGCGCTGGCAGGACGGCGCCGACGACATCGTTCCCGGCTCGCGAGTCGAGCGCCCCGGCCGCGACTAGAACACGGCTCGCCCGTCCCTCGATACCCGGCGAGCGGGTGCGGGTCCGGGTGCTGGCGCGGGTCCGGGTGCTGGCGCGGGTGCTGCTGCGTGCGTGAGCCGTTGGAGTCCGTGAGCCGTGACGTGGGGGCGGGTATGCGGTTTCTCTTTGCGCGTGTAGCGGTAGCCATCGTATATACGCTGTAGATACAATGGCGCACCGAACGCCCTGAGCGGAACACACCGCGTGCGCCGCATGCAGCGCCCATCCGTCGACTCCAGGCGGGCACGGCGCTCCACGGCTGCCTGCGGCGCCTAGGATGCACGTGTATGGCACGCGAGAGCGAGAAGATCCCCACCTCGCGCGTGCGGCGCACCGCGACCGTCGCCTCGCTTGCCGCCGGCGAGGCCGTCAAGCAGTTCGGCACGCGCGCAGCCAACGTGACGCGCGGCGAGGAGGCCTCCGAGGAAGCCATGGCCAGGCGCCAGCTCGAGACGGCCAAGCAGATCGTCGCGGCGCTGGGAACGATGAAGGGCGCGGCGATGAAGCTCGGGCAGGTGATGTCCTTCCTCGACGTCGGCCTGGTCCCCGAGCAGCACCGCGAGGAGTTCCAGCGCGAGCTGGGCAAGCTCCGCGACGCCGCCCCCACCGTCTCCTTCAAGCAGATGCGCAAGGTCATCGAGGACGACCTGGAAGAGCCGATCGACGAGGCCTTCGCGTCCTTCGACGAGGAGCCGATCGCCGCGGCGTCGATTGGCCAGGTCTATCGCGCGACGCTGCACGATGGGCGCGATGTGGCCGTCAAGGTGCAGTATCCCGGCGTCGCCGGGGCGGTGCGCGCGGACCTGCAGAACCTGGACATGATCTTGCGACTGCTCAAGCGCATGACGCCAGGCCTCGACGTCAAGGCGATCGCCGAAGAGATCAAAGAGCGGATCGTCGAGGAGCTCGACTACGAGCTCGAGGCGCAGAACCAGCGTTCGCTGGCGCGCATCTTCGCGGGGCACCCGTTCATCGTCGTTCCGGATGTCGTCAGCTCGCTCTCGCGCGAGCGCGTGCTCGTCGGCGAGTTCGTGCACGGGGTGGGCTTCGAGGAGCT
>JAXDGQ010000352.1:0-3499 GCA_034664965.1 Solirubrobacteraceae bacterium
CGGCGTCCAGCCCTGCCGCGCGGTCTGAGATCTCCACACGGGCGGTGAGCATCAGGATCGGCACGCGGTTGCCGAGCATGCGCAGGCGCTCGCACACCTCGAGGGACCCTCATCTGTCGATTGTCGCGCACCATCCGCACCTTTTGGCAGGCTGGCGAGACGTCCTACATTGCTCTTACGTGCCTTTCGGGCCCGTACGGGGTAGATATGTCGACACGAGATACGCCGCCCCCCCGCATGCCCATGAGTCCAGCAGCCAGAGCCAAAGCGAATGAGACGTCGTCGAAGGCGTCGGTCGCGCGGGCGCTCGAGCAGCCGCAGCTGCAACGCCTGACACTGCATGGCCACCGCATCGCCTACCGCCAGGCCGGCAGCGGGCCGGCGGTGGTGCTGATCCACGGGATCACGTCGAGCTCGGCGACGTGGGAGCGGGTGATGCCCTACCTGGCGCGCCACTTCACGGTGATCGCGCCGGACCTCGTCGGGCACGGCGAGTCGGACAAGCCGCGCGGGGACTACTCGCTCGGAGCGCACGCCAGCAGCATTCGCGACCTGATGCTCGTGCTCGGCCACGAGCGCGCGAGCATCGTCGGGCATTCGCTGGGCGGCGGCATCGCGATGCAGTTCGCCTACCAGTTCCCCGAGCGCTGCGACCGCCTGGCGCTGATCGACAGCGGCGGGCTCGGACGGGACGTCAACGTGCTGCTCAGGGCGGCGACCCTGCCCGGTGCGGAGTTCGTGCTGCCGCTGCTCGCGGCCACCCGCCTGCTCGACGCAGGCCGGCTGGCCGCCGGGCTGCTCGGCACCCTCGGGCTGCACGCGCGAACCGACATCGAGGAGATCGCGCGCGGGCACGCGACGCTGTCCGACGCGGAGGCGCGGGCGGCGTTCGTGCACACGCTGCGCTCTGTGGTCGAGCCGGGCGGCCAGCGCGTGGACGCGTCCAATCGGCTCTACCTCTCCGCGCACATCCCGTTCCTGCTGGTCTGGGGCGAGCACGACTCGATCATCCCGATCGATCACGGCCGCGCAGCGCACGAGCAGATACCCGGGAGCCGGCTGGAGGTGTTCGCGAGCTCCGGGCACTTCCCGCAGCTGGACGAGCCCGAGCGATTCATCGACGTGCTCATCGACTTCGTCGAGTCGACCGAACCTGCCACGCTCGACGCCGAGCGCTGGCGCGAGCTGCTGGACCCCCACTAGCGCGACCCGGTCGCGGGGAGACCGAGTCGCCCGGACGTGCCGGGTCAGCCGGGGCGGACGTCGAGTACGACCTTGCCGGTCGCGCGGCGCTCGTCGATGCAGCGCAGCGCCTCGGCCGCGCGCTCGAGCTCAAAGCGCTCGCCGACGATCGGCCGCACGAAGCCCTCATCGATCAGCCGCTGCACGACCGCGCCGATCTCGCGGTTGACCTGTGGCCTGGCCATCACGTAGGCGCCCCAGCCGGCACCGACGATCTCGGTGTTGTGAAGCAGCAGGCGGTTGACCTTGACCTCGGGGATCGAGCCGCCGGTGAAGCCGACGACGATCAGGCGGCCGTTCTCGCGCAGCGAGCGCAGGCTGTCGGTGAAGCGATCGCCGCCGACCGGATCGAGCACGATGTCGACGCCGCCGCCGGAGCGCTCCTTGACCTCGTCCTTCCAGGCGTCGCCGAGCAGCACGACCTCGTCGGCGCCGGCCTGCTCGGCGACGCGCTGCTTGGCCTGGGAGGAGACGAGCGCGATCGTGCGCGCGCCAAGGCCCTTGGCGACCTGCAGAGCGGCCGTGCCGACACCGCCGGCGGCGCCATGCACGAGCACCGTCTCGCCCTCCTTCAGCCGCCCGCGCAGGACGAGCGAGAAGTACGCGGTGTGGTAGTTGAGGATCAGGCTCGCTCCCTGGGCGAAGTCCAGCGCGTCGGGGAGCGCGAAGGTGAAGAACTCCGGCGCGACGGCCGTCTCGGCGAAGCCGCCGAGGGCACAGAAGGCGGCAACGCGGTCGCCCGGCTTCACCGAGGCTCCCTCGGGAGCGCTGCGAACCACGCCGGCGACCTCGCTGCCCGGCACGAACGGCAGCGGCGGTTTCATCTGGTACTGGCCGCGCGTCTGCAGCACCTCGGGAAAGGACACGCCGGCGGCGTGGACGTCGACGAGCACGCCTTCGCCCGGCGTGAGCATGTGCGACGCCTCGGGGTCATCGAGCTCGACGACCCGCAGCGCCGTATCGGGCCCCGATTCCTCGACTATCTGCACCGCTCTCATGATGCGATTATGTCCGAAACATCGAGGAGGAGTTCGAGCCATGGCCAAGGTGCTCTGCGTGCTGTACGACGATCCGGTCGACGGGTACCCGCCGTCCTACGCGCGCGACGACGTCCCGCAGATCGAGCGCTACCACGACGGCCAGACCACGCCGAGCCCGCAGCAGATCGACTTCACGCCCGGCGAGCTGCTCGGCAGCGTGTCCGGCGAGCTGGGCCTGCGCAGCTTTCTGGAGGGACTCGGCCACACCTTGGTCGTGACCTCCGACAAGGATGGACCGGACTCGGTCTTCGAGCGCGAGCTGCCCGACGCCGAGGTTGTCATCTCCCAGCCCTTCTGGCCGGCCTACCTGACCGCCGAGCGGATCGCCAAGGCGCCGCAGCTGAAGCTCGCGCTGACCGCCGGCATCGGCTCTGACCACGTGGACCTGCAGGCTGCGATCGACGGCGGGCTGACGGTCGCCGAGGTGACCTACTCCAACAGCATCAGCGTGGCCGAGCACGTCGTGATGATGATCCTCGCGCTGGTGCGCAACTACATCCCCTCCTATCGCTGGGTGGTCGACGGGGGGTGGAACATCGCCGACTGCGTGTCGCGCTCCTATGACCTGGAGGGGATGCAGGTCGGGACCGTGGCCGCCGGGCGCATCGGCTCGGCGGTGCTGCGCCGGCTGAAGCCGTTTGAGGTCGGCCTGCACTACACCGATCGGCACAGGCTGCCCGTCGAGGTCGAGCGGGAGCTCGGCGTCACCTTTCACGCCACCGTGGAGTCGCACGTGGAGGTGTGCGATGTCGTGACGATCAACGCCCCCCTGCACCCGGAGACCGAGAATCTCTTCGACGAGCGGTTGATCGGGAAGATGAAGCGCGGCGCCTACCTGATCAATACCGCGCGCGGCAAGATCTGCGACCGGGACGCGGTCGTCCGCGCGCTCGAGAGCGGACAGCTCGCCGGGTACGCCGGCGACGTCTGGTTCCCGCAGCCCGCGCCGAACGACCATCCGTGGCGGACGATGCCTCACCACGGCATGACGCCGCACATCTCCGGCTCGAGCCTGTCGGCGCAGGCCCGCTACGCAGCCGGGGTCCGCGAGATTCTCGAGTGCTGGTTCGACGGACGCCCGATCCGGGAGGAGTACCTGATCGTCGACGCAGGCCGGCTTGCCGGCGCCGGCGCGCATTCCTACAGCGCAGGCGACGCGACCGGCGGCTCCGAAGAGGCCACGCGGTTCAAGACCCGCTGAACAGCGGGCGCGCCTC
>JAXDGQ010000353.1:0-3175 GCA_034664965.1 Solirubrobacteraceae bacterium
GTACGGCGTCGTGCTGCACGACCGCGCCGGGCGGATCACCGGCTTTCAGGAGAAGCCGCAGCCCGCGGAGGCGCTGTCGGACCTGGGCAACTGCGGCATCTACATGTTCGAGCCGAGCATCTTCGACTACTTCCCCGACCGCCCTTTCGTCGACTGGGCCAAAGACGTGTTCCCGGCGCTGCTGGAGGGCGACGTGCCGTTTCACATCCACGAGGTGCGCGAGTACTGGAACGACGTCGGCTCGCTGGGCGAGCTGCGCCAGGGCACCTTCGATGCCCTGCACGGCGAGCTTCACCTGGAGATGGAGGGCAGCGAGGTGCGCCCCGGCGTGATCGCTGCGGGCCCGTCCCCGCTGCGCGATGACACCGACGTGGATGGATCGGTGTGGATCGGACACGACGTGCAGATCGGCAGCGGCGTGCGGCTGATGGGCCCGATCGTGCTCGGCGATGGTGCGCGGATCGGCGATCGCGCGCAGCTGCGCGAGAGCATCGTCTTTCCCGGGACGCAACTCGCGCCGGAGTCGATCCTGATCGGCGCGATCGCCGGGCACGCGGGAATCCTGCAGAGCCTGCGCAGTCGCAGCGCCTGACGCGGTCCGCTCAGAGCACGCCGACGGGGGACTCAACGCGAAGAGGCCCGCCGAAGCGAGCCCCTTCCCGGAAAGTGAGTCGTTGTGACAGTTGTCAGCATAGCACGGCGTGAAGCGCGCCGCGCGATCAGGCGACCTCGTAGCGCTCGCGCCGCTGCTGCTCGCGCTCTGACTCGGCGAGCGCGCGCATGAACAGCACGACGAGCGCCACGCCCATCACCAGCGACTGCTCGACGGCCATGATGAAGCCGGCGATCGACTGGTCGTCGTGTGCGGAGAGACCCCACACGCGCGCGTGGTGGACGTAGTAGGAGTAGATCGCCGTCGGGGCGAACGCCAGCCCCATCCCCAGCGCGCCGACGAGCAGCTTCGTGGCAGCCATGTACACGACCGGCCCCATGCCGCCGAGTCGCATCCGCGCGCGGATCGGCGAAAGCAGGTGCCACCAGTAGAGCGAGCCGGCCAGCAGGAACGTAACGTGCTCGAGCAGGTGCACGAGCGGATGGCGCAGCGCCACGTCGTAGGCGGCCGGGATGTGCCATAGCCAGATCACGCCGACGTACAGGACAACCGCAAAGGCCGGGCTCGCGAGCGCGCCGGCGCGGCGCTCCAGATCCTGCACGGCTCGCGTGGCCGGTCGCAGGATCACCTTTGTGAAGCCGAGGATCGCGAGGACCGGGACGAGGTCGAGCAGCAGCACGTGCTGGACCATGTGCATCAAGAACAGCTGGTCAGCGAGCGCGTCGACCGGCGAGACGAGCGCGCCCAGCGCGCAAAGAAGCGAGCCGAGAAAGCAGCACAGCCGCCACACGGGCGCATCGGCGGTGGGCCGCGCGGAGCTGGCCCTGACCTTGCGCCATCGCGCGACGTACGCGCCTGCGGCAAACGCCACGCCGATCAGCACGCTCGGCTCAAGCGTCCACGACAGGTCCGCGCTCACCCCACGGATTCTCGCACCCCGGCCGCGTCGGACGCGGGCGCCGGTCGCGCCCGGGCGCCGGGCGCGGCTGGACGAACGGTCTAAATCTCACATGCCGATGGACATCCGCCAGCCGCGGGCGTAGCATTGCAGTGCGCCAGACAACAGCCGACCAAAGGAGCCTGTGATGCAGATAGACATCAAGGGTCGCAATGTCCCGGTCACCGACGAGATCCGCTTGCACGCGGCCCGTCGCCTGGACAAGGTCGCGCGGCAGGTCTCCGAGCTCGCACGCATCGAGATCGAGATCTTCAAGGAGCCCAATCCGCGGGTGTCCGACTGCCACGTCGCCGAGGCAACGCTGTACCTCAAGGGCGTGACCCTGCGCGCTCGCGACCGCTCACCCGAGATGCTGCACTCGCTGAACCTGATGGTCGACGAGCTGGCGCGCCAGGTCAAGCGCCACCGCGACAAACGCCGCCACCGGCGCGAGGCGCGCGCCGCGGCGGCCGACCGGCGGATGGCCGCCGAAGCGGCCCGCACGATGGCGCTGCCGGTCACTCAGCCGACGATGTGAGCGGGCGCGTCGGCGGCTCTGCGTCGCCGACGCGCATGTTTACCGGCTCGTCCTGATGGGTAGAGACAGCCACGTTCGGGTGTCTCATTTCGAGGGGTGAGTCGTTTGGGGTCAGTCGCTTGGCGGGTCGGGCGTTCGCGCGTTCGCGCGGGTTCGTTGGTGGCGGCGCTGACGCTGGCGGCATGTCTGCTCGCTGCGAGCGGCGCAGAGGCCGCGGGCGTAACGCCGTCGCTGCCGGCCAAAGAGGGGACCGCGCCACGGCCCGGCCCCGACGTCCTCTACCAGCCCCTCGCGCACGCCGCGCAGCTGGAAAACGCGCCGCTCAGCGGCTGGCACGCGGCGCCGATCCTGGTCTCGGGTGCGAGCGCCTATCGCAAGGGAGAGTTCGTCTATCAGGGCTACGTGTACGACGACCACGGCGCGAAGGAGGCGACCGACCCCGCCAACCCGATGCATTCCCCGGGCGGCGACTCCTCCGGCGGCGACCTCTTCTCGGCACCCGACGGCACATACGACTACCCCAGCGGTCCCGGCTACGACGAAAACGCGGCCAACCTGATCGAGCTGCGCGTCAAGCCGAAGCTGAAGGCAACCACCTTCCGGATCACCCTCAACACCCTGGAGAACCCCAACCTCGTGGCGACGGCGATCGCCATAGGTGGAACCCCGGGAGAGACGCATCCGTTCCCGTTCGGCGCCAACGTCAGCGCTCCAGCGCAGTACTTCCTCACGGTTCACGGCGAAACGGCCACGCTGACCGACGCCGGCAGCGGCAATGACGTGCCTGGCCCGGCCCCGACGGTGAAAGTGGACCTCACGCGGCACCAGATCACCGTCGAAGTGCTCCACAGCGAGTGGAATCCCGGCACCGCGACCGTGCGCCTGGCCGCCGGCGTCGGGCTGTGGAACGCGACAGCCGGCAGCTATCTGCTGCCCGTGGCGACGCGGAGCGCGACCCAGCCCGGAGGGGCGGGGAGCGCCAGCGCTCCCCCCGCGTTCTTCGACGACGGCTTCCGCTTCAACGCGCAGGTGCCGCTGCCCGGGACGCCCGGGCCGGCCACGACGACCCACCCGGCATGGTGGCGCG
>JAXDGQ010000354.1:0-8361 GCA_034664965.1 Solirubrobacteraceae bacterium
GCCCGCGCGCTCGGGGCCGTCTGCTGCGCCTGCGCAACCTCCTTCTCGGCGCCGCCGACGCCGGCGCCGACCGCGACGGCCTCGCGCTCCTGCCAGCGCACGCCACGGCCGCCGATCTGCTCGAGCGTCAGCCCGTTGTAGAACGCGACAGCGTCGAACAGCTGCTGCGAGACCTCCTTCTCGCTGCGCGCGCCCAGGTCCAGCCCCAGCCGTATCGACAGCTCGCCGATCACCCGCCAGCCCGGGCGCGTGTGGCCCGCCAGCGCGACCGCCCGGCGCACGCGCTGGACGCGGCCGTCGGGGTGCGTGACCGTGCCCTCCTTCTCCGCGTAGGAGCCGGCGGGGAAGATCACATCGGCGTGCTCGGCGATGCCCTTGGTCAGCAGCGTCGCATGCGCGACGACCGTGCTGGCGCCCTCCAGCGCGTCCCGCCACGGCGAGTCATCGTCGGACTCGTCCGCACCGGCGTCAGCCGCGGCGAGGTGGCTCGCGGCAAACGGGTCGCCTGCGCTCAGCGGATCGACCTCGAGCAGGTAGGCGGCGCTCAGCTCGCCGGCGGCCAGCGAGGCGGCGATCGCCGGGGCGTCGAGCCCCTCGGCCTCGGGCTCGCTGAGGCCGGGGCCGGCGTTGGGCAGCACGCCGGACTCGCGCAGTCCGCGCCCGTTGCTCGTTGCGGGGATTTCCAGCAGCCCCGCTCCGCCGGTCTCGCCGAGCGAGAGCTCGGCCGCCAGATCGAGCAGCGCCCGCGCGCGCTCGTCGGCCTGGGCGCCGGCGGCGAAACGCTCGCCCCACACGATCACCAGCTCCTCGCCCTGGCGCAATAGCTCCCTGGCCGTGTCGCGCAGCGCATCGAGGTCGTCGCCCGAGATCCGTTCGAGCTTCATCTCGCGCCGTCGCGCGCCCTTGCGCAGGCGAAGGTCTAGGATCGGCGCGTCGACGATCGGGTCGCAGTCCAGCACGAGCACGGCGTGCGCGAACTCGAGGTCGGAGACCTTCGCCTGCAGAGCGGGCGCGGCGAGCGCGCGCGCCAGCTGTAGATCCACCGCGCCGCCGGGGCGCGAGTCGAGGTGCGGCGAGCCGAGCGTCTCGCGCATCAGGCGGGACAGCAGAAAGCCCTCCTCGTTGGTCACGCCGCTGCCCGCCAGCGCGGCCGTCCTCGGCCCCGCTCGTTTGAGCGCCGCGGCGGCCTCCTCCAGCGCACGCTCCCAGGAGACCGGGCGCAGCTCGCCGCTGTCGCGCAGCAGCGGCTCGCTCACGCGCATGCCTATGTGCACGCCGTGAGCGTTCACGGCGTGAGCGTTGATGCGTGCCGGCGCGCCGCCCGCGGCGCGCCCGTTGCTGGCCGGAGCCGATCCGTCGAGAACCTCGATCGGCGTGCCGGGGCCGGTGTTCGTGCGCACGCCCTCGGCCAGCTCGGGGTAGGCGAAGCGCCCGTGGTCGCACAGCCAGCCGTCGTCGACCTCGTCGTGATCGCGAGAGAGCACGCGCATCACGCGCTCGTCGCGCACCGTCAGGCTCACGTTGCACTGCGCGGGGCACAGCGTGCAGACGCTGCCGGCGTCCTCGATGTCCCACGGCCGCGCGCGAAAGCGGTAGGCGCGCGAGGTGAGCGCGCCGACGGGACACAGCTCGATGATGTTGCCGCTGAACGGCGCGACGTATGGGTGTCCGTCGAATGTCGACACGAAGGAGTGGGCGCCGCGCTCGAGCAGGACCAACTGGTAGTCCTCGGAGATCTCCTGCGAGAAGCGCACGCAGCGGTAGCAGAGGATGCAGCGCTCGCGGTCGATGGCGATCTTCGGCGACAGCTCGAGCGGCTTCACGAAGTGGCGCTTGGGCTCGATGAAACGCGAGATGCCGCCGCCCCAGCCGAAGCTGATGTCCTGCAGCGGGCACTCGCCGCCCTTGTCGCAGACGGGACAGTCCAGCGGGTGGTTGATCAGCAGGAACTCGACGACAGATCTCTGCGCCTCCCTGACGCGCTCGGTCTGCGTGTGCACCACCATGCCGTCCTTGACGGGCGTCGAGCAGCCGGTCTGCAGCTTGCCGATTCCCTCTATCTCCACCAGGCACATGCGGCAGGCGCCCACCGGGTTGCCGAGTTTGGGCTCGTAGCAGAACACAGGAATCTCGACGTCGCCGTGCTTGGCCGCATCGACGAGCATCGCGTTCTCCGGGGCCTGCACATCCCGGCCGTCGATCGTCAGCGTGATCGTTCTCGTCTGCGGGCGCGGCATCAGGACGCCTCGTGCGCGAGCGGCGCCTGCTCGCCGGCGGGCGCCGAAGCGAGCGCCGGCTCCGCGCGCGCTCGCGCGGCGTCGATGTGCGCCTCGAACTCGCCGCGGAACTTGGCGATCATCGAGCCGATCGGCATCGCCATCGCGTCGCCCAGCACGCACAGGCAGTTGCCGATGATGTGGTCCTGGACCGAGGCCATGATGTCGAGGTCCATCGGCGTCGCCTCGCCGCAGTCGATCCGCTCCAGCATCTTCACCGTCCAATTGGTGCCCTCGCGGCAGGGCGTGCACTTGCCGCAGGACTCGTGCCGGTAGAACATGGCGACCTTCAGTGCGAGGTCGACGATCGGCGTCGAGTCGTCGACCACGATGATCGCGCCCGAGCCGAGCATCGAGCCGGCTTTGGCCAGCGAGTCGAAGTCGTAGGGGACGTCGAGATCATCCGCGGTCAGCACCGGAGCTGACGAGCCGCCGGGGAACCAGCACTTGATCTCCTGTCCAGACGGTGGTCCCCCGGCCAAGTCGTAGATGATCTCCCGAGAGGGGATGCCGAGCTCGACCTCGTAGTTGCCGGGCCGCTGCACGTGGCCGGAGACGCTCACTAGCTTCGTGCCGGTCGACGTCTCGACGCCCAGTTCGGCGTAGCGCCGGCCGCCCATAGCCGTGATCGCCGGGACGGTCGACAGCGTCTCGACGTTGTTGATCAGCGTCGGCCCCTGGTAGAGGCCCTGATTGGCCGGGAACGGCGGCTTCAGGCGCGGATTTCCGCGCTTGCCTTCCAGCGAGTCCAAGAGCGCCGTCTCCTCGCCGCAGATGTACGCGCCGGCGCCGCGGTGCAGGACGAGCGACAGCGAGTGATCGGAGCCGAGGATCCGCTCGCCGAGGTAGCCGGCGTCGCGCGCTTCGGCGAGCGCGGCGTCGAGCATCTCCGCCTGCAGCACGTACTCTCCCCGGATGTAGATGAACGAGCGCTCCGTGCCGGCCGCGTGGGCGGCGATCACGATGCCCTCGATCAGCAGGTGCGGGTTCTTCTGCATCAGTTCGCGGTCCTTGAACGTGCCCGGCTCGGACTCGTCGGCGTTGCACACGAGGTACTTGTCCATCGAGCCCTGCGGCAGGAACGAGACCTTCTTGCCCATCTGAAAGCCCGCGCCGCCCCGCCCGCGCAGCCCCGATGCTTCGAGCTCCGCGAGGACCTCGCCAGGCGTCATCGCGAGCGCCTTGCGCAGCGCCGCGTAGCCGCCGCGCGCTTCGTAGACGGGCAGTGTGTTCAGCCCCGGCTCGTCGATGTCTTTGAACAGCAGCTCGTCGCTCATCGCGAGCGCCCCTGCTCCGCGGCGTGCGGCGGAAAATCCTCAGAGTTGGCGCGCGGGTCGGCGACCGGGCGGGTGGCGAGCTGCTTGTCGGGCAGCACCGGGCGCCCCGAGCGTGCGTCCTCGAGCAGCTGCGGCACGTCGTCCGCGCTCAGCGGGCCGACGTACACGCCGTCGACGGAGGCCATCGGCGCGATGTCGCACGCGCCCAGGCACTCGAAGGAGCGCACGTTGAAGTCGGCGTCGTCCGCGGCCGCCTCGCCGATCGCCGCCAGCAGCGCGTCGGCGCCGCGCAGCGAGCAGGAGATATTCGTGCACACGTACACGCTGTGCCTGCCGACCGGGCGGTTCTCGAGCATGTCGTAGAAGCTCGCCACCGAGTCCAGGTATGCCGGGGTGACCCGCATCACGCACGCCGCCTGTTCGATCGCCTGCGGCGAGCACCAGCCGTGCAGCGCCTGCGCGGCGTGCAGCGCCGGGATCGCCGCCGAGTGCCTGTCGGGGTAGCGCGCCATCGCGGCCTCGATCGTCTCGCGCAGCGGCGCCGGCACCTCCGTCGTGGCCGGGTCGGGAATCAGCGCCGGGTCCTTCTCGGGGTCGGCCGAGCGGTCCCAGCCGCTCATGCGCTCGGGGGTCGGGGTCACCTGTCTATTCCCCCGAGGATCGGATCGAGCATCGCGACGGTCGCGATCATGTCCGCGATGTAGGCGCCCTCGGCCATGTGCGAAAGGGCCTGCAGGTTGACGAAGCTGGGGTCGCGCATGTGCACGCGCGCGGGCTTGGAGCTGCCGTCCGAGCGCACAAAGCAACCGAGCTCGCCGCGAGGCGACTCGATCGGATAGTAGATCTCGCCGGGCGGCACCCGAAAACCCTCGGTGACGAGCTTGAAGTGATGGATCAACGCCTCCATCGAGGTGGCGAGCTCGTGGCGTGGAGGGAGCGCAACCTTGCGATCCTCGGTGATGTGCGGTCCCTCGGGCAGGCCGTCGATCGCCTGCTCGATGATGTGCACCGACTCGTAGATCTCGGCGAGCCGGACGGCGAAGCGGTCGTAGTTGTCGCCGACCGTGCCGACCGGGATCTTGAACTGGAAATCCCCGTATGAGCTGTACGGGGCGGCCTTGCGCAGATCCCACGGATTGCCCGCGGCGCGCAGCAGGGGACCGGTGACCCCCAGCGACAGGAGTGTGTCGGCATCGAGCGGGCAGGTGTCGCGCAGGCGCTCCAGCACGATCTGGTTGGCGTTGAGAATCGCGCCGTACTCGTCGGCGCGCTCGGGCATGACCTTCAGAAACTCACGCAGCCGGCGCTCGAACCCGGACGGGATGTCCTCGATCACACCGCCAACCTGGAAGTAGCGCGTGTGCATCCGCGCGCCCGAGGACATCTCGAACAGGTCGAGGATCTGTTCTCGCTCGCGCAGGCAGTAGAGGAAGATCGAGACCGCGCCGAGATCCAGCGCGCTCGTACCGAGCCAGATCAGATGAGAGGCGATGCGGTTGAGCTCGAGATGGATTACGCGCAGGTACTGCCCGCGGGGGGGAACCTCGACCTCGAGCAGGGTCTCGACGGCGCCGCAGTAAGCCATCGCGTTGAAGTAGTAGGACAGGTAATCCATCCGCTCGACGATCGGGATGACCTTCCAGTAGGCCTTGTCCTCGGCCGTCTTTTCGATCCCCGTGTGCACGTAGCCGATGATCGGTTTGATGTCGCGCACGATCTCCCCCTGCAGCGTCACGAGCAGCCGCAGCACGCCGTGGGTGGCGGGATGGTGCGGGCCGAAGTTGAGCGTCAGCAGCTCCTGCGTAGCGTCCGGGCCGCCCTGCTCCGGCTCGATCGATTCGTCCAGCGGCGAGAGCGTGATGCTCTGCTCGCGCCTGCGGTACGCCGACAACGTCGGCTGCTCGCCGGCGCTCACTCGCGTGCCTCCAGCCATTTGGACTCGTCGCGCGTGAAGATCACCGGTTCGCCGCCGATCGGGAAGTCGCGCCGCTGCGGGTGTCCCTCGTAGTCCTCGGGCATCAGGATCCTCCGCAGGTCGGGGTGCCCGTCGAAGACGACGCCGAACATGTCGTACACCTCGCGCTCCTGATGATCGGCCGTCGGCCAGTCGGCGGTCACCGAGTCGACGTTCGGAGCATCGGTCCGGACACGGAGCTTGACCGTCACGCGGTCGACCCTGCTCATGTCCAGCAGCTCGTAGACGACGCTCAGGCGCGGCTCCTCGGGATAGTGGTCCACGCCGTGCAGGCTCGCCAGGAACGCATACCCCTTGCTGCGAAGCGTGGCCAGCACCGCGCGAATCTGCGCTGGATCGACCACCAGCGTCGCCCGTTCGCGGAAGTACACGGTCTCGAGCGTCGCGTCGCCGAGCTCCTGGGCGAGCAGCTCCAGCCCGGTTGCGTCAGGCATTCAATCTCTTTCGAGTCGCCGACACGCGACGACTACACATTCGAGGGGGCCTCCTCGGTGCCGCGGGCGTCGTATCGGTCGCGCCAGCCCATGTCGGGGTCGTCCTGCACCAGCTTGCGCAGCTTGAGGATCCCGTGCATCAATGCCTCCGGGCGCGGCGGACACCCAGGCACATGCAGGTCGACCGGCATGAACTTGTCCGCCGGTACGAGCGCGTAGTTGTTGAACACGCCCATCGAGCTGCAGCAAGCGCCCATCGAGATCGCCCACTTGGGCTCGAGCATCTGGTCGTAGAGCCTGCGAATGATCGGTGCCATCTTGATCGAGACGCGTCCCGCGAGGATGATCAGGTCGGCCTGGCGTGGCGAGGCGCGGAAGGCCTCAAAGCCGAATCGCGCGATGTCCATGCGCGGGCCGGCGGCGTGGAACTGCTCCATCGCGCAGCACGCCAGCCCGAAGCCGAGAGGAAAGAACGAGTTGGACCGCGCCCAGGCGACCGTTTTGTCCAGCGTCGTCAGCAGCACGCGCTCCTCGACGTACTGTTCGAGCTCCTCGCCCTCGAGCCGCGCCGGTCGGTTGGGACCCTCCAGCTCGCCGCCACGCAGCAGCTGGTGCGCGTTGAGCTCGCGAACGCGCAGCGCCGGCTCGCGTTTCACTTCCACTCCAGCGCCCCCCTGCGCCAGACATACACCAAGGCCACGAACAGCAGAGCGATGAAGACGATCGTCTCGGCCAGCGCGAAGGTGCCGAAGGCGCGCAGCTCGACGGCGATCGGATACAAGAACGCGACCTCGACGTCGAACAGGATGAACAGCATCGCGATCAGGTAGAAGCTGATCCCGAAGCGCATACCGCGCTTGACCTCCGACGGCAGCCCGCACTCGTAGGGGTCCTGCTTGTGCGGCGTCGCGCGCCGCGGCCCGATGTAAGAATTCAGTGCCGCAAACGCTCCGCCCACGGCGCCGCCGAGTACCAGGAAGACGATCGCCGGGAGATAGCTGCGTAGCACCGGACGCTGTTATATCACCGCTTTGTGGCAATGTGTTACATAGTGGCAATCGGCTCGAAATCACGGCTCCAAAGACGCGCTCTGCCGCGCCGTCGCGCGCCGCGGCGGGCCACATGACCCAAGCCGTCGTCGCCGGCGCGATCGTCGTGATGGCACTCAACTTGGCGGCCGGGCTGCTCGGCGCTTGGCTGTGGTACGACGGCGACCCCAGCGAGCGCGGCGCGGGCGTCTTCTGGCTGCTCCTGCGCGCCGGGCAGGGGTCGGCGCTCGTGCTCGCGCTGGCGGTCGGCTCGCTGGCGGTGGCGGGCAACTACTCGACCGATCAGCTCTTCTACCTGTACGCGCTGCTGCCCCTGGCGATCGGCCTCGTCGCCGAGCAGCTGCGCGTCGCCTCGGCGCAGACGATCCTCGATCAGCGCGACCTGCCCGACGCCCAAGCGGTCGGTGCGCTGGCCGAGAACGACCAGCGCGCCGTCGTCCGCGAGATCGTGCGCCGCGAGGTCGGCGTGATGGCGCTGTCGGCAATCGTCGTCGTGTTCCTGGCGCTGCGCGCGGCCGGTACCGCCCATGGGTTCTAGCTGCAGGGCCTAGCGGGCCCCAGAGGGCCGGAGGTCCCGTCAACGGTGCCTGGATGGCGCCGCCACCCATCCGGACGGCGGGCCGGATGCCCCTTCGAGCTATATATTGGCCCGCGCATGAGGGTTCGCGCGAAGATCGCCGCCACGGCCACGATCCTGCTCGCCGCCGCGCTGGCGCTCGGCGCGTGCGGATCGCAGGGCATCGACGTGGCCAAGACCAGCTCCTACCATCGCGGCGCAGTGCTGTTCCGCGATCACTGCTCGGGCTGCCACACGCTGTCGGTCGTCGGCGCGCAGGGCTCGGCCACGAGCATCAAGAACCGCGTGCGCACGAACGGGCCGAACTTCAACATCCGCAAGGAGAACGTCGAACAGGTCCTCTACGCGATCCGCAACGGCGGCTTCTCGGGCGCGATCATGCCGGAGAACATCGTGCTCGGCGGCGACGCCAAGTCGATCGCGCAGTTCCTTGCCAAGTACTCCGGCACTCAGGCCCAGCAGGCGCCGCAAACGCCGATCACGCTGTCGACGAAATAGGACACCCGCGGGGCTGCGGGGCGTGCTCGACCTCAAGCGAATCCGGGAGGACCCAGACGGCGTGAGCGCGGCGCTGGCGCGTCGCGACGAGTCGCTGGCGGGGCTCGTCGGCGAGGTTCTGCAGGCCGACGAGCAGTGGCGCGCCGCGACGACTGCGGCGGAGACCCTGCGCGCCGAGCAGAAGGCGCGCTCGGAGGAGTTCGGCGCCGCACGCGCGCGCGGCGAGGATGCGCCGGAGCTGCGCACGGCGATGCAGGAGATGAGCGCGCAGGTCA
>JAXDGQ010000355.1:0-2934 GCA_034664965.1 Solirubrobacteraceae bacterium
GAGAGCTCGTCGCGGAAGGACGGATCGAGCTCGCCCGCGAGGACGCCGAGGCGCGCGCGTTGAAAGCCGTCGGCAAGGGCCTCCTCAAGGTGATCTCGAAGATGGGGATCTCGACGATCTCGTCGTACTGCGGAGCCCAGGTGTTCGAGGCCGTCGGCCTGTCGCCCGCGCTCGTCGAGCGCTACTTCACGGGGACGCCGTCGCGCATCGGCGGCATCGGCCTCGCCGACATCGCCGAGGGCACGCTCGTGCGCCACGCGCGCGCGTATCCGGGCTCCCCCGGTGACCTGCTGCCGGTGGTCGGCCTCTACGCCTGGCGCCGCGACGGCGAGCACCACCAGTGGAATCCCGAGACGATCGCGCTCCTCCAGCACGCGGTTCGCGGCGGCGGGCAGCAAACCTACGACGAGTTCGCGGCCACCGTGAATGCCGACTCCGCCCGCCGCTCGACGCTGCGCGGACTGCTTCGCTTCCGGGCGGACCCCGGTGGCGGGATCCCGCTCGACGAGGTCGAGCCTGCCGCAGAGATCGTGAAGCGCTTCTCCACCGGTGCGATGTCGCTCGGCTCCCTGTCGCGCGAGGCCCACGAGACGCTCGCCGTCGCGATGAACCGCATCGGCGGCCGCTCGAACACCGGCGAGGGCGGGGAGGACCCGGTCCGCTTCGGCGACGAGCGCCGCTCGAAGATCAAGCAGGTCGCGTCGGGCCGCTTCGGCGTGAACATCGACTACCTGACGAATGCCGACGAGTTGCAGATCAAGATGGCCCAGGGTGCAAAGCCCGGCGAGGGCGGCCAGCTGCCCGGGCACAAGGTCGACGCCTACATCGGCTCGATCCGCCACACCACGCCCGGCGTCGGCCTGATCTCGCCGCCGCCGCACCACGACATCTACTCGATCGAGGACCTCAAGCAGCTGATCTATGACCTGCGTTGCGCCAACCCGCAGGCGGAGGTGTCGGTCAAGCTCGTCTCCGAGGTCGGCGTGGGAACGGTCGCCGCCGGGGTATCCAAGGCGAACGCCGACCGCGTGCTGATCGCCGGACACGATGGCGGCACGGGCGCCTCGCCGCTGTCCTCGATCCAGTCAGCCGGCATCCCCTGGGAGATCGGCCTGGCCGAGACGCAGCAGACGCTGCTGCTGAACAACCTGCGCTCGCGCATCAAGGTCCAGACCGACGGCCAGCTGAAGACCGGGCGCGACGTGGTCATCGCGGCGATGCTCGGGGCCGACGAGATGGGCTTCTCGACCGGTCCGCTGATCGCCACGGGCTGCATCATGATGCGCGCCTGCCACCTGAACACCTGCCCGGTGGGCATCGCCACGCAGGACCCCGAGCTGCGCAAGCGCTTCAACGGCACTCCGGAGCACGTCGTCAACTTCTTCTTCTTCGTCGCCGAGGAGGTGCGCGAGATCCTCGCATCGATCGGACTGCGCACGCTCGACGAGGCGATCGGGCGAGTCGACCTGCTGTCGGTCCGCGCGGCGATCGATCACTGGAAGGCGCGCGGCGTGGACCTCACGCACATGCTCACGCACGTCGAGCTGGCGCCGGACGCCCCGCGCCACCGCATCGAGCCCCCGCCCCCCGTGCTCGAGGACGCGCTGGACTGGCGGCTCGTCGAGCTCGCCGAGCCCGCCCTGCGCGAGCGCAGCGGGCCGTCGCCGGCCGACGGGCACGTCAGCCTGCAGATGCCGGTCCGCAACCGCAACCGCTGCGTAGGCGGGATCCTCTCCAGCCACATCGCACGCCGGCACGGGGCGCAGGGCCTGCCAGAGGACTCGATCGTCGTCGACTTCGAGGGCTCGGCCGGGCAGAGCTTCGGCGGGTGGCTGGCGCCCGGCGTGCGCTTCACGCTGCACGGCGACGCCAATGACTACGCCGCCAAGGGGCTGTCGGGCGGGGTGATCGCGGTCCGACCGCGCGAGGGCATGGCCGCCGACTTTCGCGCCGAGCAGAACGTGATCGTCGGAAACACGGTGCTCTACGGCGCGACGCGCGGCCGCGCGTTCTTCCGCGGCCTCGCCGGCGAGCGCTTCGCCGTGCGCAACTCGGGCGCCGCCGCCGTCGTCGAGGGCGTCGGCGACCACTGCTGTGAGTACATGACCGGGGGCGTGGTCGTGGTGCTCGGGGCGACGGGGCGCAACTTCGCGGCGGGGATGAGCGGCGGCGTCGCCTACGTGCTCGACGAGGCCGGCGACTTCGAGGAGCGCTGCAACGCGGGCTCGGTGGGCTTGGAAGCGCCCTCGGCGGCGGACGTGGACGAGCTCCGCTCGCTGATCTCCGAGCACGGCCGGCGCACCGGCTCGCCGGTCGCCGAGCGCGTGCTCACCGAACTCGACGACCTCCTCGCCAAGGGCGCGTTCGTCAAGGTCATGCCCCACGACTACAAGCGCGTCCTCGCCGAACAAGCCGACCGATCGGAGATCGACCAGCAGGCGCCGGTGCCCGCCTGATGGGCAAGCTCGGCGGATTTCTGCAGATCGAGCGCCACGGCATCCCCCAGCGGGACCCGGCCGAGCGCGCGCACGACTATCGCGAGTTCCTGCTCACCCGGCCGCTGCAGGAGCTGCGCGACCAGGGCGCCCGCTGCATGGACTGCGGCGTCCCGTTCTGCCACAACGGATGCCCGCTGGGCAACCTGATACCCGACTGGAACGACCTCGTCTACCACGATCGCTGGCAGGACGCCATCGCCCAGCTCCACGCGACCAACAACTTTCCCGAGTTCACGGGCCGCCTGTGCCCGGCGCCGTGCGAGGCCGCCTGCGTGCTGGAGATCCGCGAGGGGGACGCGGTCACGATCAAACAGATCGAGAACTCGATCATCAACCGTGCCTGGGAGGAGGGCTGGGTCAAGCCCCAGCCTCCGCGAACGGAGACCGGGCAGGCCGTCGCGGTCGTCGGCTCGGGCCCGGCCGGGATGGCTGCCGC